>CAYRQI010000027.1:0-10881 GCA_964426425.1 uncultured Candidatus Saccharibacteria bacterium
TCTCGAAGGCAGACCCCAATGTCGATCCGAAGATAACGGTCTCGAAGACCGCATCTCTTTCCGCGAGCACGACCGCTTCCAAGATTCTCATTGACTACAAGGTCGTGATCACGAACGACAAGTGGGCGCGTCCTGCCTATCACACGGTCTTGACCGACACGCTCTACGATCCGTGGAACAGGCCGATGTACACGCGTTCATGGCAGCTCGGGACGCTCGAGGCCGGCGATCAACTGACCTTGACCTATACGGCGGAGTTCGACGCCCATAAAACGAAGCCCGGCACGTACCGGAATGTCGGCCGCATCACGGGTCAGCGTAACGAAACAACCTACGCACCGATGGTAAGCAAGATGCCGCCCTCGGAAGGCTGGGGCGATGTGACCTTTGCGGAAGGCAAGGTCTTGGGCGCCTCTACCGCCGCGCCCCCTCCGCAACCCGAGGCGAAATCGTGCACGCCGCTCCTTTCAAATTACCTCCGCCGAGGCTCTACTAATAGTGTGGAGGTGCGGAAATTACAGGCCTTCCTCAATGTGGAGCTCGGCCTTTCGCTCCTCATGTCGGGGATCTACGGCCCAATGACAGCCAACGCAGTCAGCGCGTTCCAGCAAAAGTATGCGAGTGAGATTCTCGCGCCTGCCGGGCTCACGCGAGGGACAGGGAGCGTCTACGCCTCGACCTTGAAAAAGATAAACGCTCTCGCGTGCGGCAGTGTACCCGCTTCTTCCGAACCTTTTGCGCCAAGCGCAACGAGCACCGTTTCCGCGGCGGGTATGCCACCCGCGCCTTCTCCGAAGCCTTCGGCTCCCGCAAAGCAGAAGCAAAAGACGAATTCGTCGAACACGCGCGGCGCCGGAAGGTTTTCCGTGAACGGGAACGATTCCCTCGGTTCAGTGGGGAGCTGGTTCTCGAAGCTCCTTCCCAAATGAGTGATTGGTGTATGACTTCGATTCAGCAGGGAAGCATTACTCGCGCACTCTTCATAGCGATCTTGTTCGTTGCATTTTTTGCGGCGTTTTTCTCGTTTGCAGATGCGGCGCGAGTTCGTGAGCTTCGTGCCTCCAACGTCGTACTTGCGGGAGGGTTCGGGAATGGCGGCGCGGGGGCAGGAAGCGGCGGCTCTGAAAACAGCGCAGGAGGCAACGCTACGGTTCTCGCAAGCGGCTCTGGCAACAACGGGGGCGCTTCAGCAGGGAACGGCGGCTCCGAAAACAGCCCGGGTGGTAATGTCACCGTTGTTCAGAGCGGCTCTGGTAACAATGGCGGCGCATCGGCGTGCGATGGCGGAGAGGATGGGAGCCCGGGCGGCAGCATCACGGTGTCCAAAAGTGGCTCCCACAATAACGGCGGAGCTACCGCAGGCGATGGAGGAGGTGGAAATGCCCCGGGTGGCGATGTCTCTGTTGTCAATGGCGGCTCCTACAATAACGGCGGCGCATCGGCTGGAAACGGCGGAAGCAGCGGGACTGTGTTGTCTCTCGGAGTGATGCAGGTATATTCCCGCGACTTCACGCGTACGCGGCGGTGATCACGATTTTCCAACCCCATTCTTAATACTCGTCATGAAGAGGATCCTTCTCATATCCGCTCTGCTTGCGTTCTTGAGTGCTCCACCACCGGCGAATGCCTACACGGTAGAGAATATGGTCGTATCAGAAACCGGCGGGGTTTCGGAGCGTGCGCATGCGGAAGGATCGTTGGAAGCTTCTGCAGAGGTGCGTAGTATGATCCGCACCGAAGGATCGAACACGCGAGTACGCATCGACACTCGGATCACTGAAGACGGCATCATGCGTGCGACCTCGAGCGGGCAGCTTCAGAGAGGAGACAGCCGCGTTGAGCTACGCATAAGCCCCGACGAAGATCAAGCCTTGCGTGCCTCTTCCACACTCGAGGTGTCCGCAAGCACGTCGCCCTCTCGCCTCCTACAGGTTATCGGTCAATTCAGGGTTTCGCTTGAGCGCATCTTCAGACTCGTGTTCTTTTTTTGGTAAGGGAGCGGTAAGGGAGCGATGTACAGAATGCTTAGAAAATGTTACATTAACATCCATGAAATCGCTTCCTTCTCGGATACAACGCCTCTTTTGGGATATGGACCGTAGCACTCTTGATGCGGAGACACACGCCGATGTGCTCATCTAGTGCACTAGTTTGACCCTTCAGGCAAGCACTGGTATAGTGCCCTCCACTTCATTAAAAGTTTCTACGAACGAGGATTTTCAGATAAGACTGATTTTGGCGCAGGGCTAAGAAAACCAAGTACTGTAGATTTTGTTGAACTTCTAACGTGGCATATGTTAAAGATCCGATTACAGCGCACTGGCCGCACGAACGATCCCTCCTATCGCGTGGTCGTGACCGAGCACACCAATAGCCCAAAATCCGGCCGCGTTGTCGAGAACGTTGGTTCATACAATCCGAAAAGCAAGGAGCGTATCTTGAACGGCGAGCGCATCAAGTACTGGATCTCCAAGGGCGCGAAGGCAAGCGGGACCATGCACAACATACTCATCTCTGCCGGTATCATTGAAGGCAAGAAAGTGAATGTGCTGCCGAAAAAGACGGTTCCCAAGAAAGAAGAAGTTGTCACCGAAACGCCGGCTCCGGCGGGAGCAGAAGCTCATGAAGTGAAAGAAGAAGTTGCAGAGGCCGCAGCGGAAGGGGCTCCCCTGGCCGGACAGGCGGCGGAAGCGCCTGCACAGGCCCAGATTGACTGAGTGGCACAACCATCTCACAATAATGAAAATTACCGGCTAACTAACAGATATGGAACAAGACCAGCAGTTTCTGGAGTACGTAGTGAAGTCATTGGTGGATAATCCGAATGACGTAAAAATAAAGCGCACCGTGGACGAGATGGGTGTACTTCTCACGCTTAGCGTCAACAAAGACGACATGGGGAAGATCATCGGCCGCTCGGGCGCGACAGCAAAAGCCATTCGCACCATCCTGCGCGTTGTCGGCATGAAGAACGATGCGCGCGTGAACTTGAAGATAGAAGAACCAGAGGGAAGCGAGCGGGGCATGGGTCTGCGCGAGGACCGCTCGGTGGACGATGTCATTGACTTCCTCAAGAGCGAGTAATGCTTCACTTTCACATTGTCACGCTTTTTCCCGAATCGATCGAGCCTTACCTGAAGAGTTCGATCATCGGAAGGGCGCAGGAGAAGAAGAAAATTAAGGTCTCGTTCTACGATCCCAAGAAGTTCATTTACCCCGAGCGCAGTCGAGGGGCGCGTACCCAAGATATTCGAGTTGACCGTCGACCTTATGGGGGAGGTCCGGGCATGGTTTTGCGTCCGGAACCGATGCTTCGGGCCGCTGCAAAAGCCCTTCGACAGGCTCATGGTAAACGAGTGGAAAAGATATTTTTCTCGACCGACGGCGCTCAATTTGATGAGCCCATGGCGAAGAAGCTATCGCGAAAGAAAGACATTCTCCTAATTGCCGGGCACTATGAAGGGATCGACGTTCGTGTGCAGAAGATCCTCAAGGCGAGAAAAGTCTCGATGGGCCCCTTCATTCTCACAGGCGGCGAACTTCCCGCGGCGACGCTCATTGATGCCGTTTCCCGCTTCGTGCCGGGAGTCCTCGGCAAGGCCGAATCTCTCGAAGCATCGCGTGTCTCTTCGCCGGAAGTCTATACACGCCCGGAGGTACTGGTTTGGAAGGGGAGAAAGTACCGTGTTCCAAAAGTTCTACTCACTGGGCATCACGCCGAGATAGACAAATGGAAGACTAGGAAGAGGAGAAAGGTACATTAGACAACGTCTTATTACACTGTCTACCGGAGGTTAAACCTCCGGCGGCGGGGGAGGGACGGGTGTGCGATATGCAATATGTTTATGAGGTTGTCAAGGTTGAGATGCGATGGGGCAGGTGATACAATCTCGCGACATTTGCTCGATAGCTGATTGTGTTGCGGCTGTGCTTCGGCAAAGGATTTCAATAAGAAAATTTAATAGTGAATACACCGGTGCGGCGCAAGCCGCGCACGGGTACCTTGTTGCACAATGCGAAAAACCAAGCAGCGGCCGCAGAAATACTTCGGAGCGTTTAGGGAGCCTCTCGTAAAGCTTCCGTCGCTTGTCGATTCCCAGCTCGCCTCGTTCCGCTGGTTCATTGAGGGTGGCGCAGAGCGCGTCTTCGGCGAGTTTTTCCCAATTGTGGACCACTCGGGGAAGAAATTCGAGCTCAAGCTCGTGAAGTTTGCTTTCGGCGAGCTACGGTGGGATGAGCACAACGCGAAAAAGACCATGCGTTCGTATGAGGCCCCTCTTTCGATCGTGGTACGCCTTAAGAATAAGACAACAAATACCGAGAAGGAGCAGGAAATTTTCCTTACCGATTTCCCGTGGATGACGGCACACGGCTCCTTCATCATCAATGGCGTCGAGCGCATCGTCGTTCCGCAGCTTGCCCGAAGCTACGGGGTTTTTTTTGAAACTGTGCCGTACAAGGGGAAGAACTACTTCGCGGCAAAAATAATTCCCTCGCGCGGCGTCTGGATCGAGATCGAATCCGATCCCGATGGTTGCATCTATGTGAAGATCGATCGCAAGCGGCGTTTTCCCATTACTGCACTTTTGCGCGTTTTGGGACTTACGACTGAAAAAGAGATACTCGCACGGTTCAGTCCGTCGGCTTGCGGATCGCGTGCCGCTTCAGAGGCTGTTGCCGCGACGCTCAGTCACGATCATGCGCACACTCTTGAGGAGGCGTACGTCGAGATCTACCGGCGGCTGCGAGACGGCGACATCGCGACCCCCGAGAGCGCCCGCGAGCACGTTACTGCGATCCTCTCCGCCGAGCGTTACGATCTGTCCAAGGTCGGCCGTTTCCACTTCAATCGTCGCTTCGGTCTCTCGACCTCGTCCAGGGACCTCGAGCGCGCGACGCTCTCTGTCGAAGATATCGCCCGCATTGTAACGTACATTGCTGAGAGCAACGAAAACCCCGCAGCGCTGCCGGACGACATTGATCACCTTGGCTTCCGCCGCGTACGCTTCGTGGGCGAGCTTCTGGAACAGCGCATGCGCGTAGGTCTCTCCCGCATGAAGCGCAACATACAAGACCGGATGGCGATGGTGGATCCTGTGACTACGCTGCCCGTGCACTTCATCAATCCGCGCCCGTTCCAGGCCGCTATTCGCGAATTTTTCACGACCGATCAGCTCTCGCAGCTTATGCAGCAGTACAATACGCTCGATGAGATTGAGCACTTGCGCACGCTCTCGACCTTGGGCCGTGGCGGCCTCACGAGCGAGCGCGCGGGCTTAGAGGTGCGCGATGTGCACTCTTCTCACTATGGCCGTGTCTGTCCCATTCATACGCCCGAAGGTAAGAACATTGGGCTCGTCTTGCATATGTCGCTCTATGCGCGGCCGAGTGAGTTCGGTATCATCGAGACTCCCTACGCGAAAGTCGAGAAGGGACGTGTGACGAAAGAGATCGTCTACATGAACGCACTCGAGGAAGAGAGTTACGCGATTGCGCACGCCGCAACAGTTCGGGATGACGAGGGCTTCATTGAGGAAAAGCTCATCGATGTGCGCAAAGGTGGTGTACCGACGATCGTGAAGCGCGAGGAGGTTGATCTCATTGAGGTTGCAACGAACCAACTCTTTTCGGTCGCTACCTCACTCATTCCATTCGTCGAAAACGACGATGCCAATCGTGCTCTGATGGGCTCCAACATGCAAAAGCAGGCAGTGCCCTTGGTCGTGCCAGAAGCTCCTCTGGTTGCAACCGGTGTGGAGGCCGTTGCGGCTCGCGATTCGGGTCGTCTTGTTGTCGCAGAAGAAGGAGGCGAGATAACCTACGTCGACGCATCTCTCATAAGAGTGAAGAATGCGGAGGGGAAGACAAAGGAATACCCTCTCGTCAATTTCCAGCGCACGAATGGCTTTACGACCTTCCATCAGCGGCCGATCGTTTCCGTCGGCGACAGCATAAAGAAGGGAGCCATCATCGCAGACACGTCCACCTCTGTCGCAGGTCAGCTCGCGATAGGGCAGAATGTTCGTGTCGCCTTTTTGCCGTGGTTTGGTGCCAACTTCGAGGACGCGATTGTCATTTCTGAACGTCTCGCGAAGGAAGCGCGCTTCACCTCGATCCACATGGAGGAATTCGTCTGCGTCGTCCGCGACACCAAGCTCGGGCCCGAGGTGACGACGCACGACATCCCAAATGTCTCGGAATTCAAGCTCCGCAACCTTGATGAAGACGGCATTATCCGCATTGGCGCCGAGGTGCGCCCGGGCGACATTTTGGTGGGGAAGGTGACACCGAAAGGAGAAACGCAGCTCACGCCTGAAGAGCGCCTCCTCCACGCTATTTTCGGGGAGAAGGCCAAAGATGTGAAAGACACTTCTCTACGCATGGAGAGTGGCAAGCGCGGTCGTGTCATTGGTGTCAAAATATTCTCGCGCGAAAGCGGAGATCAGCTTGAAAGCGGCGTCATCAAGCGCGTGCATGTCGAGGTCGCGCAGCTGCGCACGATCGCGGTCGGTGACAAACTCGCGGGTCGCCATGGGAACAAAGGCGTTATCTCGCGGGTGCTTCCCGAGGAGGATATGCCGTTTGATGAGGAAGGGAACCCCGTCGACATCATCCTCACTCCCTTAGGGGTGCCGTCCCGCATGAACCTCGGGCAGATCCTCGAGCTCCATCTTGGCCTTGCGGCCGAGACCTTGGGCTACCAAGCGGTCGTACCCTCGTTTGCCGGAGCCACCGAGGAGGAGATCAGGGCGGAATTGAAGGAAGCGGGATTTCACGAAAGCGGAAAGCGTGTTCTTTTCGACGGCCGAACTGGCGAGCCGTTCGCTCAGCCGGTGGCGGTCGGCACCATGTACATGCTGAAGCTGCATCACATGGTCGAGGATAAAATCCACATGCGATCGATTGGTCCGTACTCGCTTACGACACAGCAGCCCCTGGGGGGCAAGGCGCAGAATGGCGGCCAAAGGGTGGGAGAAATGGAGGTGTGGGCATTCCTCGGGTATGGAGCCGCACATTCCTTGCGTGAAATTTTGACGTACAAATCCGACGACATTCTCGGGCGCTCGGCGGCATTCGATGCGATTGTCTCTGGCAAGCGGATTACCGAATCGCATACGCCCGCGACTTTCAACGTGCTCGTGCGGCATCTTCGGGGACTTGGGATCGATGTCGAGTTTATGGAAGGCACAGGCAGATAATTATCAATTTTCAAGTATCAATTATCAATCAAACTCCAATGAGCCAATTATCGATTGAAATTCGTTGAAAATTGAAAATTTATGAGAAAGAAGGATGTCATTCCGCAGAGTTTCGAAGCAATCGCGATGCGGCTTGCCTCTCCTGATCGCATCGGGGAGTGGTCGTACGGCGAGATCACGAAACCAGAAACCATCAACTACCGCACGCAGCGTCCGGAGAAGAACGGCCTTTTTGATGAACGCGTCTTTGGGCCCGAGAAGGATTACGAATGCTACTGCGGCAAGTATCGCGGCATACGCTTTCGCGGCGTCGTTTGCGAGAAGTGCGGCGTTGAGGTAACGCGCTCAATTGTCCGCCGCGAGCGAATGGGGCACATCGATCTCGCAACGCCAGTAGCGCACATTTGGTTCTTGCGAGGCATTCCGTCGCGCATCGCCTTGATGCTCGGCCTCTCGGCGGTTGAAGTGGAAAAGGTCGTTTATTTTGCCGGCTACATTGTCACCCACGTTGATGAGAACGAGCGCACTCGTCTCCTCAAAGATCTTGAGCAGGAGTTGCAGACGAAGCTGAAGCTCGCGGAGGGGGCGGAAGCAAAGACGGCGCTCAAGGAGAAGGCGCAGAAAGCGAAAAAGGAGATCGAGTCACTGCGCGTTGGGGCGGTTCTCGACGAAGCGGCCTACCACCTGTTTGCCGTGAAGTATGGTGCCATGTTCCGCGCGGCAATCGGAGCGGAGGCGCTCTACAACATTCTCACGAAGATCGACATCGATGAGTTCGTGAAGCAGCTCAAAGGAGAGTTCGAGAAAGCGTCCGCAGCTGATCGAGACAAAGTGCGTAAGCGTCTCGCGCTTGCGGAGTCCCTGAAGCGCGCAAGGGTGCGGCCCGAATGGATGTTCATCACGCGTTTGCCGGTTGTGCCACCGGCGCTTCGCCCCATGGTCGCGCTCGAGGGCGGTCGCCACGCATCGAGCGATCTCAATGACCTCTACCGCCGCGTCATCAACCGCAACAACCGCTTGAAACGCTTACTCGCCATACACGCACCCGATGTGATTTTGCGGAACGAAAAGCGCATCCTGCAGGAGGCAGTGGACGCGCTTCTTGATAACTCCATGCGCCGAGGCGCTGGCGTCCTCGGCATTCTTGGGGGCCGGCGCCGCGCTCTTAAGTCACTTGCGGATTACCTGAAGGGCAAGCATGGCTACCTGCGACAAAATCTTTTGGGAAAGCGCGTCGACTATTCAGGCCGCTCAGTCATTGTCGTCGGTCCTGACCTCGCACTTGATGAGTGCGGCCTCCCGAAGCACATGGTTCTCGAGCTCTTCCGCCCGTTCGTAATTCAGGGACTCCTTGCGCGCGAGCTCGCGTACAATATCCGCGGTGCCGGACGCCTCATTGAAGACGAAGTGCCGGAAGTATGGCCGATACTTGAAGAGGCGATTCGTAACAAGTACGTACTCTTGAACCGTGCGCCGACGCTTCACCGTCAGTCGATCCAGGCGTTCCGTCCCGTCTTGATCGAAGGTAACGCGATTCAGGTGCATCCGCTCGTGTGTCCTGCGTACAACGCTGACTTCGATGGTGACGCGATGGCGGTGCATGTGCCGCTTTCGGAAGCGGCGCAGCTCGAAGCAGCAAAGATCATGTCGGCCAGTAAGAACATCTTGAAACCGGGATCAGGCGACGTCGTAGTCGCCTCCAAGCTTCTCGACATCGTTCTTGGCTGCTTCTGGATGACGAAGGTGCTTCCCGGCGCAAAGGGAGAGGGGAAAAGCTTCCCGACAACGAACGCGGCGATCACTGCCTTTGATTTCGGCGCGATCGATCTGCGCGCGAAGATCAGACTGCTTCCGGGAGAGAGCAAGAAGTACGAGCACTTTGGCGGCTCGGTATTCGAAACGACGGTTGGGCGTTTGCTCTTCAACTCTGTGCTACCGAGCGATTTTCCCTTCGTGAACGAAGAGATAACCAATAAACGGATGCAACGCCTCGTTCAGGATCTGGTGACACACTACAAACTCGACGGCATCCCCGCGATTCTCGACAAGATCAAGGCATTTGGCTTCCGCTATGCGACCTACGCGGGTATCACGTGGTCTCTGTCGGATGTTGTTGTGCCGAAAATGAAGGGGGAACTCGTGCGCGAGGGCCGTGAGAATGCCGCTAAGGAGCAGGACAATTTCCACGAAGGGCTTCTCACCGACGAGGAGCGCCGCCGCATGACGCTTGAGATATGGAGCAAAGTTTCAGCCGATCTGCGAAAGCATGTGCTCGATTCGCTTGATAAAAACGGCTCCGTGCACGACATGATCACCTCGGGCGCCCGCGGGAGCGTCGTGCAGCTCCACCAGATGGCGGGTATGAAGGGACTTATCACGAACCCGCGTGGTGAAGTCGTTGAGTTCCCTATTCTTGCCTCTTATAAGGAAGGTCTTTCGCCGATCGAGTACTTTATTTCAACGCACGGCGCAAGGAAGGGTCTTGCCGACACCGCGCTCAACACGGCCCGCGCAGGATATCTTACCCGTCGTCTCTTCGACGTCGCGCACGACGTGGTCGTTCTTGAGAACGACTGTGGAACAAAAGAGGGTGTGATGATCTCCCGGCCGAGCAAGGAAGATATCGGTGGTTCGTTCACCGATCGCATCACAGGTAGAGTGCTCGCGGCAGATGCCGGTCCGCCAGCTGGCGGATTCAAGCGCGGCGCTCTCTTGCATCGCGACGATGCGAGAGTTCTCGAGGAAAGCGCTGTGCAGGAGGTAAAGGTCCGCTCACCAATGACCTGCAAGGTCGCGCGAGGCGTATGTCAGATGTGTTACGGTACTGATCTCACGACTGGTGAACTTGTTGATCTTGGCGAGGCAATCGGGGTCATTGCGGCACAAGCGATCGGCGAGCCGGGGACGCAGCTCACGATGCGCACTTTCCACACGGGAGGGGTGGCGACCGCGGGTGGCGACATTACCATGGGTCTGCCGCGCGTCGAAGAAGTGTTCGAATGTCGCATTCCGAAACTCCCTGCCGTCATCGCGCGTGTCTCGGGCGTTATTTCCGAGATCGTCAAAGATGGCCAAGAAACCGTTATCACCATACTTCCCGAAGGGGGGAGCGCGAGAGCGCCGAAATCCTCTCGTGCGGCGAAGCGAGAGACCGAGTATCGCGTGCATCCGCTTCGCCAGATCATCGTCAAAGAGGGACAAAGTGTAGAGAAGGGAGACTTCCTCACGGATGGTTCCGCCGATCTTGAAGAGCTATTCACCCTTGCCGGCCGTGAGCGCACGCAGGAATACATCATCAACGAGATCACGCGTATTTACGAGCTGCAGGGCGTTTCAACGTCGCGCAAGCATCTGGAGGTCATCGTGAAGCAGATGTTCTCGCGTGTGTCTGTCACACACGTTGGCGAAACTGGCATCTCGGCCGGCGATATCATCGCCGACTTTGAATTCGAGCGGCTCAACAAAGAGGCGAAGGAAGCGGGCCATGAGCCTGCGCGCGGCAAGTTGCTACTTCTTGGGATCACCGAAGTTTCGCTCACGCGCGCCTCGTTTCTCTCGGCGATTTCCTTCCAGAACACGCCGCGCAAACTCGCAGAAGCGGCCATTTCCGGCGCAGTCGATCGTTTGGTCGGACTCAAAGAAAACGTCATCATTGGCCGGTTGATTCCAGCCGGCACCGGTT
>CAYRQI010000027.1:10891-12282 GCA_964426425.1 uncultured Candidatus Saccharibacteria bacterium
CTGCTGTTGAAGAGAAGGTGGAACGCTAAACTCCGCTGCCGCGTCTCTAGGGGGTGTTTCCAGCTACGACGTGGTGGCAGCGCGGGAGGCAGTGATGAGCTCCCACTTTTTTTTGTATTGAGAAAGCGCATAATGTGCGAATGGCTGACGCTGTCCAGCAAATTAAAGATCGGCTTTCGATTGTCGATGTCGTATCGCAGTACGTGAAGCTCGTGCGCGCGGGGCAGAACATGCGTGCGCGGTGCCCGTTCCACGCGGAGCGGACGCCCTCGTTTTTCGTCTCGCCCGAGCGCGGCACGTACCATTGCTTCGGCTGCAACGCGGGCGGCGACATCTTCTCGTTTGTCGAACAGATCGAGGGACTTGATTTCAAGGGTGCGCTCAAGGTCCTCGCGGAAAAGGCCGGCGTGTCCCTCGAGTACGCCCGAGGCAAGTCACAGGACAAGGACGCTCGAGATAGACTGTTTGAACTTATGGAAGTCGTAACAATTTTCTATTCCTCGCGACTTAATGACGAGAGCAAGAAATATCTGAAAGAGCGTGGGATCGATGACGCGACCGCCCAATCGTTCCGTCTTGGATTGGCAGGGGAAGGGTGGAGCGATCTCGTTGATCATTTGAGGAACAAAAAGTTCTCTGAAAAAGAAATGCTCGACGCGGGTGTGGCAAAACGCACCGAGCGCGGCGGTGTGAATGACAAGTTCCGCAATCGCATCATGTTTCCGATAGCGGATTCGGCGGGTCGTGTGATTGGTTTTTCTGGAAGGATATTCGGTGAACATGCGTCGCCCGATGCTCCCAAATATCTCAACTCTCCGGAAACACCGCTCTTTCATAAATCGCGTATTCTCTATGGATTCGATAAGGCGAAGCAGACCATCCGTAAGCACAATTGCGCCGTCTTGGTAGAGGGGCAGCTCGATTTGTTGGCTTCACATCAAGCGGGATGGAGCAACACGGTCGCTGTCTCCGGGACGGCTTTTACACCCGAACACGCAATGCTCATTCGGCGAATTACTGACAATATCGTCATCGCGCTCGATGCCGATGCTGCCGGCATCAAGGCTGCCGGTCGCGCAGCGCGCGCCGCTCTCCAGAACGGGCTGAACGTGAAGGTCGCCAAATTGCCGAGTGGACTCGATCCGGCCGACCTCATTCGGAAGGATGGAAAGGAGGCGTGGAGCCGTAGTGTGCGTGAAGCAAAGGATATCATCACCTTCCTCCTCGATGTTCTCGAAGAGCACTCAAAGGGCGCGGACAACTTCCGCCGCGGTGTCGAGGGCGTCGTTCTTCCGTTCCTCAACGATGTCTTGAGCCCTATCGCGCGCGAACAGTACGTCAGCGAAATCGCGAAACGACTTGCTGTTTCGGAACACGCCGTTTCGGAAGCG
>CAYRQI010000028.1:0-2689 GCA_964426425.1 uncultured Candidatus Saccharibacteria bacterium
TGACAACAATGATCCTGCGCAGCCGCTTCAAGCTTTTCTCACGCTTGCAGTATATTGCTCCGTAGAAAACATGCTATTCTTGAGAGATGATCACCACCTCAAAGTCTCCGAAGGCGGTCGCTCTGGTCGCGTACCGCACCGCACAGCAGGTGCTGCCCGCGTTCAGTCACCGCAAGAGTCCCAAGAAGTTCACACAGCATCAGTTGGTTGCATGTCTCGTACTCAAAGAATTCTTCCGCACCGACTATCGCGGCATCATGGAGATACTCGCTGACTCGTCGGATCTGCGAAAAACACTTGAACTTGGTGAGATCCCTCACTACACTACGCTCCAGAAAGCAGCACAACGGTTCACCGGCAAACGGACAATCGATCGTCTACTCAAGCAAACGATTGCCATCGCGACCGCCTCGAAAGCTATGAAGCGGATCGTTGCGCTCTCCGCGCTCGATTCGACCGGACTCGAGTCGCGCTACACGAGCTCGTACTTCGTCACGCGAAAGGCAAAAGGCGGGGAATATCACCAAACAACGCACTACACAACGTTCCCCAAGGTCGGGATCGCGATGGATTGCGACTCGTTCCTCGTGCTTGCAGGCGCCCCCTCGTGGGGTCCCTCTCCAGACATTGTTCACTTCAGGAGAGCACTCACGGATGCTTCGAAGAAGACGCGCATCGCTCGTGTTACCGCAGACGCTGGGTACGACGCCGAGCACGCCCATATGTTTGCCCGCGAGACGCTCGGCATCAAGAGCATCATTCCGAACAGAGTCGGAAGACCGACGACGAAACTTCCCACCGGAAAATATCGCAGACAAATGGCGCTCCGATTTGACAAGGAACGCTATGGACAACGCTGGATGGTCGAGACCCTGAACTCCATGCTCAAGAAACGCCTCGGTTCGTTCCTGCGCGCCCGCACCTACTGGTCGCAGATGCGTGAGATCATGCTTCGCCTCTTCACCTTCAATGTGCTCCTTCTGCGGCGTGGGTAGTATGTTTTCTACGGAGCAGGTCAGCCACTATTTTCACGTGGATACGATAACTCCCCACGATCGTGAGGGTTTATCGGGAGGCGAATAATGGGTCAAGATAATACAATCAGCTACCATTTTCCATAGTGCCTGCGCACTTTGCATCGTTCGATGGAAGAGGGAAGAGGATGCTAGAATGAACCATTATCAACCAAGTGCTTCATATGGTTCATAAGATCATGGGAGACCCAAAAACGTACCTCAAGGTCTCGTCCGGCATCTTCGCACTCATTGCACTTCTCCACCTTGCGCGAGTCCTTTTTGGGTGGAACGCGGTTATCGGCGGGTGGGCTGTACCTATGTGGCTAAGTTGGGTGGCACTCATCGTCGCCGGCTATCTTGCTTACTCGGGCTACACACTGCAGAAGTAGCGGCTAGAGGTATTTTTTTTCCATACGCGCGCATCGCGTCGACAACCGGGCGGAGTGCCTTGCCCTTCGGCGTGAGGCGGTAATCCATCCACACGCGGATAGAATTTTGTTTTCGGCACACGTGCAACGAGCCCCTCGCGTATCAAGTGCTTGAGCTTGGCGCATATCGAGTTGGAAGCTATTATTCAACAGCCTCGCCTTTCAAATATGCATAAGGAGGACCATCTCAAGATAAAGATTATTCTGGGTAGCACGAGACCTATGCGCTTTAGCGAGTATCCCGGGCGCTGGATTTTCGGTATTCTCAAAAAGCGTGAGGGTGTAGATGCAGAACTCCTCGATCTGCGCGACTACGAGATGCCGTTTTTCGATGAAGCGCAGAGCCCCTCGTCGAAAAAGGAGCCGTACAAGAACGAGGCCGTCGCTCGCTGGACGGGAAGAATAGCCGAAGCCGATGCGTTTATCATCGTGTCGCCAGAATACAATCGGGGACCATCAGGGGTCCTCAAGAACGCCCTCGACTGGGTCTATCAGGAGTGGGGTCGGAAGGCAGTTGCATTCATTTCGTATGGAACGGTGGGCGGCGCAAGAGCCGTTGAAGCGCTCCGCATATCCGCAATAGAACTTCAAATGGCGCCGATTCGCCAATCGGTCAATATTCTTTCCCAATGGGATCTGCGTGAGAGCGATGGTTCTCTCAAGGCGGGCGCTCTCGAGCCCTACGAAAAGGCCGCGGAGGGAATGATCGATCAACTCATCTGGTGGACAAGGGCGCTGAAGCGGGCGCGCGACGGACAATAATTATCAACAGTTGGAATACGAGGAGCCCGCGGTATACTTAGCCGATTATCGAACGAAAACATTATGGCAACGCAGTCCAAGGTAACCATCTATACGACGCCGACGTGCCACTTCTGCCACATGGCGAAGGAGTTTTTTGCGGAGCACAATATTCCTTTCACCGAACACGACGTAGCGCGTGATCTTGCGCGGCGCAAGGAGATGATCGAAAAGAGCGGCCAAATGGGGGTACCGGTAATTTTTGTGGGAGACGAACTTGTCGTCGGTTTCGACGAAAGCAGGCTCCGTGAGCTTCTTGCGGTTTAGCATATCCACATAAGGACTAGAATTCACGTCTGAGAATGAACGCGCAGGTTCTATAATGTGCAGATGCGGAAATATAGTGACGATGTGCTGAATGCACTCAAGCAAGATCGACTCGATGGTTATACGGTCCCAAAACTGATGGTAAAGTATTCCATCCCCAAAACCAGCGTATGGCAC
>CAYRQI010000028.1:2699-4197 GCA_964426425.1 uncultured Candidatus Saccharibacteria bacterium
GTATGGCACCATATTCGCAGCTTGAAGCTCTCTCGAGAAGCGAAGAAGATCATCAGCTCATCTCGCGGCGGCAGCGCAGTACGCGCGCAAAGCCGATGGGCTACCGCGAGGATAAAAGCCGACAATCTTCTCAAGGCGTTCGATGAGGAAAGTTCGTGGGTTGTTCTGCTCACAGCGCTTTATTGGGCAGAGGGAACAAAATCGAGTTTCGTTTTTACTAACACCGACGAGTCGATGATTAGAATCTTTCTAAAGCTCGTGCGCAAGTATTTGAAGATATCGGATAAAAATATAGATGTGCTCATAAGGATTTGTCATCCGATGAACCCAGAACAATGTCGTCGATACTGGAGCAGTGTTACAGCGATACCTTTCAGAGATGTCCGTGTTAATTATCATAATGCATACAACAAAAGTACGACGACAAATGGAATGTGCAGAATAACATTTAGGATGGGGGGCGACAATCTGAAGCTAATGCATTGCCTCATTCGCGGCCTCACTGCTAAAATGCTTCTTCCCGAGAGCTCCCGTAGTTCAATGGATAGAATTTCGCTTTCCTAATGCGACGATCCAGGTTCGATTCCTGGCGGGAGCATCAGAAGAGAGATTCTTAGAAGATGCTAGAATAAAGCGGATGGAAGTGAACGATCATACGCTTACAGAGCTCGTGCGCCTGACGCAGGAGAACAATCGCATGCTCCATGCGATGCGGCGCAACGCGTTCTGGGGTGGGGTCATCAAGTTCGTCCTCTACGCGCTCGTATTTGTTGTCGCGCCGCTCTGGCTCTATGCCACCTACCTTGCGCCGATGGTGGAGCAACTCTCGGAGACATATCAGCAGGTCCAGTGGACAGGAGCTAAGGCGCAAGCGCAGTTCAGCGATTTCCAAAATCTCCTCAAGCAATTTCAAGACCAATTTTCATCACAATAACTTTTTGATATATTTATTGCTCTGCCCAGATAGCTCCCGCCTCCGCTCGTCGCTTGCGCTCGAGCTACGGACGGGCAAGCAGGTAGACTTTTGCGCTACCGTTGCCCTTCGTAGCTCCGGCAGAAGCCGGAGCGAAGTAGGGCCCAGATAGCTCAGGTAGTTAGAGCATTCCCCTGAAGAGGGAAGGGTGGTCAGTGCAAGTCTGACTCTGGGCACACGAAGCTTTAGCGTAGTGGCACAAAGTCAGACTGGGAAAGGGTCGGGAAAACGGGAGTTTCCCGATGAGGAAGGCAGCTCGCGAAGCGAGCATTGGAAAACCGTGGGTTTCCAAGGCGTCTCACTCTGGGCACTAGAAACCCATCGTGAAAGTCATCGGCTTTGTGCCGCTTTCGAGCCACTGTAAGGTGTTGAGCTTTATTTCCTTCACCATGCCAAGATCACGGTACTTGAGAGCGTTCTTCTCCAGAGCGTAGTCGAAAATACGCTTCGTGAGCTCGACGTCTTTTTGACAGTATTCTTTCACTTTCTCCACTTCTCCCTGTTTCCACCAACGAAGCGACTGCA
>CAYRQI010000028.1:4207-11763 GCA_964426425.1 uncultured Candidatus Saccharibacteria bacterium
CTGCAAGCCATCCCCGATCTTTCGCTCTCCGAGCGTTGCCTCCGCGATCGTGTCGAGTTTGAGGCGTCTGCCGAGCGCGCGATACACTTCTTGCATCAGATCAAGGCTGCGGATCTTTGTGAGGTCGCCCGGATAATATTTATTCAAAAGGGGAATATCGAAATGGTCCGAATTGTAGCCCACGAGGAGATCCGTTCGCTCAAGTATTTTCCAAAGCTGCGGCAGCTCATGCTCAAGAAAGCACGCGTAGGCGCCACTCTCCGAGTCATGGATACCCACGACGGCGATCTTTAGGTCTGCTGGGTCGCCAGATTCCGTTTCATTCATCCAGTTCGCTGTCTCAATGTCGAAAGTAACAATTCTCATAGTCAGTAGTCAGTAGAAAATAGTCAGTAGTGGTCGGCTGTCATCTTGTTCAACATGCGCAGTACTTCAGCGAGCAAAGATTCGCACTTTTCTCTTGCTTCGTATTTACCGAACTCGAGTACCTCGCTAATCTCAAGTTGTGTCTCAAGTTCTGACGCCGAGCCAAATGAGATCATTAAGAAGTGTTTCGAGTCCTTTGTTTTCCGTCGGCTCCCTTCGGCGATATTGGATGGGATTGACACAGCGGCGCGACGCATTTGCGAAGTGAGCCCGTATTGTTCGCTTGGAGGGAAGTCTTGAGTAAACCGATACACGCATACTACTAGCTCGATACTCTTCTTCCAAACCGTGAGGTCTCGATAATCTGCCATACATGCATTAACTACTCTCTACTGACTACTCTCTACTAACTATCCTAGTGAGCTGAAGAGATGTTCGGCAATCCGGTCAGCGGCAAGGGTGATCTCAACGCCACTCGAGAGATTCTTTACGGTGTAGCGGCCACTTTCGCGCTCTTTTGCTCCTACGGCGATCACGAAGGGGATCTTCATTTTGTCCGCGTACCGGATCTGATCGCCGATACGCTTTCCGGAGAAGTTTACAGAAACAGTCACGTCCTCGCGTCGAAGGTCTTCCGCTAGTTTCAGCGCGTGGCTCTTCGCATCCTCGTCGACGATCGCAATCATCAATTCGGTCGCAGGCGCATAGCTTGGTAGAAGATTGTGGGTTTCCAGAAAGTCGCGCGCTGTCACGTCTCCCATCGCAAAGCCGACTGCAGGAATTTTTTCGGCGCCAAAGAGTGAGAGCAGATCGTCGTAGCGACCGCCGCCGAAGAGCGAGCGGCGGTTTGCTTCGTCGGTATCGTATACCTCGAAGACCATTCCCGTGTAGTAGTCGAAGCCGCGTGTGATTTTGGTGTCGACGATCATGTTGCGAACGTCGAAGTACTCAAGTTGCGTGCGCAGCTCCTCGAGAAAAGCGCTCGAGGTCGTGCGATCGATTCTCTCGATGAGTTCAAGTGCTGTTTTTTCCCCAACGAGTTCCGAAAGCGCGCCCTCGAAGTCTTCGTGTTTTGCGCGACGGTCCAGGAGACGCATGACAGAAGCATGTTTTTCCGGTTCAATTTGAAGCTCCGCGTAGATCGTGTCGAGAATGCGGCGGTCGGAAACACGGATCTCGAAGTCGCGCTCGTCCGCGCCGAGGCTTCGCATGACGCCGTGGGCAACCGCGATAGCTTCGGCATCAGCCTCGATACCAGCGACGCCCACGATGTCCGCGTTAAGCTGCCAGTGCTCGCGGAGTCTGCCGCGCTGCGGACGCTCATAGCGAAAGACATTTGCGATCGTGTACCAACGGGCGGGGAGTGGTATCTCGCGCGCCCGCGCGGCGATCATGCGCGCAAGGGTTGGCGTCATCTCGGGGCGAAGCGTCACTTCGCGTCCGCCGCGATCCGTGAACGTGTATGTTTGCTCATTCACGATTTCTTCGGAGGTCTTGCCGCGGAAGAGCTCTGCCGGTTCCAAGATGCTCGCGTTGTACTCTTCGTAGCCGAAGAGCTCGCAGACGCGCGCCATGTGCTCGAAGATATAGCGCTCAATAAACTGATCCTCCGGATAGAAATCCCGCACCCCTTTGTAACTTTCGGTCGAGAGCATCTCTCGTTTTGCCATTGCGGGAGATTTTAGCACAGCTGGAAGAAAGTGATACCATGCATCAATGAAAGTCTTTGTTGATTTCGAGTATCTCTGAACATTGGAAAAGGGAAACCTGTACGGTTTGGCCGACGTGTTTTCTATCGCGGCCGCACTGCACGATTGGGACATGGCAATTGCACAAGATCCAGCCGTTAGAAATGCAGAAATTTATGGGAAAGCCAGCGCGATTGTAGATGCTCGTTTTCTGCACATAGAAAGCGATCGGTTGGATGTTCGAACCGTCTTCAATTTAATAGTGAACTCGGCCTACATCACTGGAGTCCGCTATTCAATCGTCAATGCGCAGTTGTATAATTTAAGGAACTGGACTTTTAGTTCGGATCTTTCAGACGCGGTTATCGAAAAGTTATTTGCGAGGCAAGAACTATGATCGAAGGAGTTATTTTTGACTTAGATGGAGTTGTTATCGAATCCGAACCCTACTTCATCAGAGCCGAGGTTGAGATTTTCTCACGCCATGGGATTCCTCTGAATGAGTTGGTTGCCGCGGAATATCTTGGCTTGAAGCTCGATGATTACATAACTCTTCTGGAAAAAAGATTCCAAAAATCGGTAAATCATACGCAAATTTCTGCAGAATTACACAAGGAAATCAAGCGCTTGTACGAGTCCGAAATACCGCTTGTTGAGCACGTCGTAGATGTGCTGGATGAGTTGCAAAAGACTTTTAAACTCGCACTGGCTACGAGCAGAGAGCATCGCCTCGCGAAGCTTGTAATGAAGCGGCTCGGCATCACACAGTATTTTCAAAAAGGCGTGTACAGGGAGGATGTCACGAAAGGCAAGCCAGATCCGGAAGTGTATGTAAAAGCTGCTGCCTGTATCGACATTGACCCGGCGGCATGTGTGGCTATTGAAGATGCGCGAAGCGGGTTTGAGGCAGCTAAGGCCGCCGGCATGTTCGTTATAGCTCGAAAGGCAAAACATAATGGAGCGCAGGATTTTTCGTCTGCTGACGCTATTGTCGAGGATATGAGAGAGATTCCTCGTATTCTCCGCGCGTTCTTGTAATCCTCGCTCGAGAATTTGTTCGCTTTCGTAGTCTGTCATTGTGCCGTCTTTGGGCTTTCAGCGGGACGTTCGGCAGCAGGCAAGGACATATAAAACGTCGAGCCGCGGTTCGCTCCCTCTGACTCCGCCCATATGACCCCGCCGTGCGCCTCGATGATTTGCTTTGCGATAAAGAGGCCGAAGCCCGTGCTCGAGGGGTTTACCTCGCTTGAATGTGAGCCCTTGCCTCCCTCGGTAAAGAGCTTCGGGAGATCTTCCGCGGAGATGCCGACGCCGGTATCAGTAACGGCAAGGATTATGGCCCGCTTGCTTCTCGCAAGCGAGATGCGAACGGAGCCGCGCGGCGTGTAGCGGATCGCGTTGTCGATGAGATTTCTGACCACGTGGTCGCGGAGCTTCGTCCGATCGCCTCGCACGGTATACGTGTCTCGCGTCACGCTACAGCTGATGGAGAGGCCTTTTTCCTTCGCGCTTTCTTTCAGAGATTCGAAAACTTCCTGCACAAGTGAAGAAAAGTCGAATTGCGTTGTCTCGAGCTTCATAGTGCCCGATTTGAGATCTGATGCGGAGAGCATGTTCATCACCATAGCCACTCCCTTCCTTGTTTCTGAAAGCGCGGCGCCAGCAAACGTCTTCAGGTTCTCCGGCACATTGCCGAAATCGCCCTCAACGATCGATGCGAGCGCGGCCTCGTTCTTCGTGAGGTGTGCCTTCACTTCGTGGCTGATCGTGTGCAGCAGCGTTTCCTGCTGTTTGTTTGCTTCCTCGAGTTTGCGGTAACGCTCCATTTGCTTCAGCATCAACGTCGAGATCTCATCGGGGTGGGGGATACCTTCCATGTACGTCTCTCTGCCGGTTGGTCCCGCCGTTTTAATGTGGATGAGCCCGTAGTTGAAGAAGTTCTGGAGCGGGTTTCTGGTTTCGGTCGTGATTTCCTGAATGTTCTCAAATTGCCACGTGGTCACCGTGCGCCGGAATAAGTTCACTTGGTCTACATTCACAACGCGCCGGTTCGTGATGATCCAGAGGTCGAGGTAGTAGTTGGTCCAGAGCGCAAAGAGAGCGAGCCATACGAGCAAGACCCATGTGACCTCGACGAACGCGAGGACATGAAGAGAGATTCTGTTCTCGAGTGGGAGTATGCCGGGGAGCGTGAGGAGGCCGAGGAGCACAAAAGGAGCAATGCCGACCACGACCGTACCGCCGAGGTCGCGAAGCAAAATGATCCAGTGTTTGCGCGTCTTACCGAGTATCTGTTCGCCTTCCTGCAGCTCGAATCCTTTCATACTCGCACGCTAACATTGCCATGATTGCGACTGTTGAATCTCCGGTACACGTCGCAATAGATTACTATAGTCGCAAGCTTCAGCGTCCATAATCTGACGCGCCATGAGAGGTGTGATGGCAATGTTAGTGTGCGGGTCATACGGCAGCTGCAAGCGCGATGAGGATGGTGATGAGCAGAACGCATCCTGTCGTGTACATGATGAGCGCGGCGATGGGGGTGATTGTGTTGGAGCCGAAGTTGAACCAATGGTATGAGAGTATCGCGCCGAGGACGACAGACGATATCGCTGCGGCAAGAGAAAGTACCCAAAGCACAAGGCTCACGATACCGCCTTCCATTAAAGAAATTATACTCCGTGTTATGCTCTCGTATGCGTATGAATTTGCAGCATTGTGCACAGGTAGTAGTCTGCCGCTCCCGTCCGGGGCTTGGCAGAGGCCTCTTTGCGAGGAGGCATATGAACGCGGGGGAATTTGTTGTCGAGTATACCGGTCGGCATATCCCGACGTCGTATGCCGACACGCTGAAGACCCGCTACCTCTTCGAGCTTGACGATGAATGGACGATTGAGGGCTCTGCAAAAGACAATCTCGCCCGCTACATCAATCACTCGTGTAGTCCCAACTGTGAGGCAGAAATCCGCGACGGTCGCATACTAATCTATACGGCGCGCACTATTGCAGCGGGCGAAGAGCTCACCATCGACTATGGCGACGAGTATTTTGAGGAATTTATCCGGCCTGTTGGCTGTAAATGTGAACGGTGTTTGCGCTTGTAGCGTATGGAAAACGAGCGCCGGCTCCTGATACTTCAGTACATCCAGCCGGGACTCCTGGGTCTCATGGATGGTACGGTATCTACGCTCGCTCCACTTTTTGCGGCAGCCTATGCGACTGGCTCTCCTCGCATTGCATTCCTTGTCGGGCTCTCTGCTGCGATCGGCGCTGCCATCAGCATGGGATTTGCAGAGGCGCTCTCGGATACAGGCGTACACACGGAGCGCGGGAAACCCCTGCCTCGCGGTTTTATTACCGGCGCAATGACCTTTCTTGGTGGAATTCTCCACGCTCTCCCGTTCCTTCTTGAACAAATGCAGGCAGCACTTGCAATCGCGTATGGCGTGGTAGGCCTTGAACTCATGGCAATTTCCTACGTGCGCTATCACTACTTCGGCATGAATTTTTTCCTCTCGCTCGTGCAGGTCGTGGTTGGTGGCGCACTCGTCGTTGCCGCGGGCATCCTTATCGGGAGTGCCTAAGGTGTGCTATAGTCGTGCTATGAAAAGAAGCGCGCTCGTGTTCTGGATTGCGATACTCGCATTTGTTGTTCTTGCGATCAGCGCATCGCTCTTTGTAAAAGCAGGACCTGGAAATCTCGATTCGTTCGCGCGGTGTTTGAAGGACAAGGGCGCGGTTTTCTATGGCGCGTTTTGGTGCCCGCACTGCCAGAATACGAAGAGCATGTTCGGAGTATCTGCAAAGCTCTTGCCGTATGTTGAGTGTTCAACGCCGGATGGGAAGGGTCAATTGCAAGTGTGCATTGACAAGGAGATAAAGAATTACCCGACATGGGAATTCGCCGACGGCTCGCGCCTCACGGGCGAGCGCACATTGCAAGAACTCGCGGAGAAAACCGGTTGCACCCTTCCCGAAGATGGCAATTGAGACAGTCAACTTACTGCTCGCGCTTGGCGTCGTCGCGATGCAGATCGTTGGCGCCGGATTTCTCGCGCTTTTTTTCCTCCGCGCGCGCATCCCGGATCTTCAAGATGTCGCATCGTTTCTCTCGAAGTGGGGCTTATGGCTCGGCTTTCTCTTCTCTCTCGGCGGTCTCTTGCTGTCGCTCTACTACGACTCGCTCGGATTTCCGGCCTGCAGCCTCTGCTGGTCCCAGCGCGCATTTCTCTATCCGCAAGTGGTTCTCTTTGCAATCGCCGCGTGGAGAAATGATACGGCCATTGCGATCTACTCTATCGCTCTTTCTCTTGTCGGGGGTCTCATAGCTCTCTATCAGCACTATTTGCAGATGGGTGGAGGCTCGCTGCTTCCGTGCCCGCCCACTGCTACGGAAGCGCTTGATTGCAACGTGCGATTTTATTTTGAGTTCGGCTACATCACGTTCCCGCTCATGGCAGCGACACTCTTTGGCTTCCTCATCGTGCTGATGCTGTTTGTTCGCCCCGCTAGAGCGTCGCGCTAGAGGATGTAGGACACATCTCTTGAAGATAACGGTCGAAGGGGAAAGGGTAAAGATGTACACGTTTACCTTCGGGTAACCCACTGTTGACAGCGTTTTCTATCGGACACAAGAAAGCACTAGCTGTGGTGTCCGATAGAATTGTCTAAAGGACAGGATGTCCTGAAACTCGCAGCGCAACACTTTTGAGACTCTGTCCATTGACGGCACGGTGTTGCGAGCATACGGTGAAGGATGAAACCAGCGTTAGAAAGTAGTCGCAAACGTATGGCATTCAGACGTGCGGCGCGCGCAGGTATTCTCGCAGCAATTCTCTTTCTCGCATTCGCTGCTCTCATCAGTGGAAACCCGCAGCAAGCTCAAGCCGAGCCACTCGGCAGCGATATTGTTTGTCGTGTGTTCAAGACGTTGACAGACCTCGGGGATCCTATCCCCGTTTTGAATGGGGAAAATTGTCCCGGGGAGCCGCCTCCTCCACCGCCCGCATGCTCTGACGGTCTCGACAACGACGGGGATGGTCTCATCGACTCTGCAGATCCGGGGTGCGCGGATGCTGCCGATATGGACGAGACGAATCCTCCACCCCCGACATCCCAAGAAGGAGAGCTCATTGTTGTAAAAATAGTGATTAATGACGATGAAGGAACAGCCGTTACCTCGGATTTTTCGCTTAGTGTAGCGACAACCTCTCCTGATAGCGCCGAAACTATTGGCATCTCTTCGGGAGCGACTACTACGCTTTCGGCCGGCATATGGAAAGTGCAGGAGCAGCAGAAATCTGGCTATACAGGAAGTTTTAGCGGCGATTGCGATGAAAATGGCTTTGTCACGGTCGTGGCAGGGCAGACGAAAACATGCGTGATAACGAACGACGATAATGCGCCTGAAGGTAGCGGCCCCCCTTCGGGAAGCCCGCCACCAAGTCCTTCTCCAGCGCCGAGCCCTCCGGGCGGCGGTGGAGGAGGGAGTGGTGGAGGAGG
>CAYRQI010000029.1:0-4869 GCA_964426425.1 uncultured Candidatus Saccharibacteria bacterium
CGGCAGAGAGAAACGGGACTTTGAGATCTATCCCGCACAGTGTGGTGTGGAGAGAAGCTTCCGCTGGTTCTATCCGGCTCTCGTTCGGGACGATGAGCACGTCGTCGAAGGTGAACCCGCGTTCCAAGATTTTGGCAACCATGATTTATTCTATCCGATCCCGGTCTTTATGCAATGTGCTTTCTAGTACGTTCGTGAATCTTTCATTCAGAGACTTTTTCACACCTTACCCCTGCGAGGTTTGACTTTCGTGAGATACTGATCACATATGTCACTCGTAGCAAGCGTGGGGTTTAGCGAGGGCGAGGATTCATACGCGGTGGGTGTGAATGCGAGTCAGGAGGCGTTAGACAAGCTCCAAAATAAGCGAGTGAATGTTGCGATTGTCTTTTCTTCAGTGCAGTACGACCAGGAAAAAATGCTCGCTGGCATTCGTTCAGTGTGCAAAGATGTGCTCATCGTTGGCGCTTCGACAGCAGGAGAGATCACAACGCAAGGTCCCTTGAACAAACGTTCGGTCGCCGTCATGCTTCTTTCGTCCGACACCATGAGGTTCTACAGCGGCGTTGGAGAAAATATCAAAGACGGAGCTCGCGAGGCAGGGAAGCGCGCAGCAGAAAGCGTAAAGAAACAGGCGGGAGGAAATCTGAAGGCATTCATGATGTTCCCCGACATCCTCACGGGGAATGGTGCCGATATCGTGCGAGGTGTCCTCGATTCGCTGGGAGAGCACTTCCCTGTGGTCGGCGGCGCGGCCGGAGACGACTTCAAGTTCGAGAAAACATACCAGTACCTCAACGACAAGGTCTATTCGGGCGCAGTGGTGGGCCTCGGGATTGACGGTGATTTCAAGATCGGAATTGGTGTAAAGCATGGATGGACCCCAATCGGCACGCCACAGAAAGTTACGAAATCGAATGGTTCAGTGCTCCACGAGCTCGACGGCAGGCCGGCGATCAAATTGTACGAAGACTACTTCGGCGAGGAAGAGGCAAAGCAACTGAAGACGGAGACGCTCGCAAAACTTGCCATCACGTATCCCTTAGGCATGAAGGTCGAGGGGAGCGAGGAGATGCTGATTCGCGATCCCATCAGCGTCGATCAGGCTGGATCTATCACGTGCGCTGCCGAGATTCCGGAAGGATCAGAAATCCAGCTCATGGTGGGAAGTCGCGAGGACGCAGTGAAAGTCGCCAAGGAGGCTGCAGCGAACGCTGTCTCGCAGCTTGACGGCGCTAAACCAAAAGCAGTAATTATCTTCAATTGCATCGCTCGCAATAAGCTTTTTGGCGAAAGGTCCGGCGAAGAAATCAGTGCAATCCAGGAGGCAATTGGTGCCGATGTCCCCCTTATTGGCTTTTATACCTACGGCGAGCAGGCACCGCTTGGAGGTGAAGTTCGCAACATTAACAAATGCAATCCCGCATTCCACAATGAGACCGTTGTCATCTGCATTCTTGGTGAGTCATGAGCATGCGGCTCTTCGTAGGCGTCTTCTCGATTCTCGCGGCAGGAATATTCGTCACCGTTCTCTTAACATCGGGAAAAAAGAGCGAGTCGCCACCGGAGATTCGAACAGGTACCGAATTCGCTCCTGAAGTCGAACAGGCGCTCGCCACAAAGCTCGCAGAAGTGTCTCTCATTTTTCAGAACGCGGCAATCATCGCCGAGATCGCAAGATCAAATGATGAAAATGCACGCATCGATCTGGAGACAATCCTCGAGAGAGATGCCGTATGGAGAGCAGCTGGGAACGGAGACCAGCCGATTATCCAATTCACCTCAAATAATGCGGCGCGTATCTTGCGCTCGTTTCAGTCAGAGCACCCGGAATTCGTCGAAATCTTCGTTACCGACGCATTCGGCCTCAATGTCGCCGGCACGAACAGGACAAGCGATTACTATCAGGCCGACGAGGCGTGGTGGATCGATAGTTGGAACAACAGTATGGGCAAGACGCACCACGGAGAAATAGAGTTCGACGAGAGCGCACAATCGGAAGCAATCTCCATGTACGTCCCTATCGGGGACAGAGACCGTGTTGTTGGTATAGGGAAAGCAGTAGTGGATCTAGCTGCTATTAAAGAACAACTGTGAACGCAAAACGCACAGAATCGAATCGTCTTTCCCCTCGATATTGGTTTTCAAGTCTTGAAGTGAAAGGCATTGCGGCGCTCCTCGCAAGCTTTGCCCTCGTCCTTGGGAGCGGCGCTGCAGGCCTATCGGGTTTGACATATGTCTCAAGTACTTACGAGCCGATTGTTAGCCATGACATTCCAACTATTCGGGCAACTGCAGAAATCCTCTCTGCGATAAACATTGCCTCGCTCGCGGCCGAACAAGCGCTCGACATAGAAGAAAGAGAGCGTCTTGGCGAATTCACGAATCAGGTGGCGCGATTCAATGAGGCTCGACAACACGTCGAGATACTCATCGCTGCACTCACGTGGGGCAGCAATACGGATGCCTTCAAAAAATCGGCAGGGGGAAGAAACGCGCGGATGTGGCAAGAGCTTGGCTACGAGGCGCGATCCGAGATCCAGTCCCCCGATGCAACGGTCGCTCAACAGGCTGCGGAATCGAGCGTGTACTACCAAGGGTTCGTCAACAACGCGGAACGGGCTTTCGCCGCTCGCGAACACTATATCCTCGCGCCGCCCTCTGAAAAAACCGCTTCTGCCCGTACGATATCAAAGACCTACATGACGCAGGCTCGCTATTTCGCATCTCTTGCCGCGGAGAACCTGTCAGCTATCGTGCAGCACTCAAACAAAAGCGCGAGCACCAGCTCTCTCGAGCTTTCCGACACACTAAAAACCGTCTGGTGGCTCGTCCTTCTGGCATCATTTGCGGCGATTGGAAGCGCAATTGTTCTCGGCCTTTTCTTCGTTCGCCACACCGTCCTCTCGCCAGTCAGGCAGCTCGTAGACGCTGCAGAGAAGTTCGGAAAAGGAATGTTCTCGGGCCGAGTGAACCTAAAAACTGGCGATGAATTTCAAATCCTCGGTGATGCGTTCAATGTCATGGCAGAGAGAATTTCGAAGTACACATCGAATCTCGAGGAACAAATTGCGGCGCGCACGCGAGAGCTGAAGAACAAGGTAGAGACGCTCAACAAGATCAACGCAGAACTCGATAGGAGCGGCAAACTCCTCGTCAGACGCGACCTCGAGCTTACACGCGCAAACGAGCGCCTCCGCGACCTCGACCAGATGAAAAGCGATTTCGTCTCGATCGCGATCCACCAGCTTCGCACGCCGCTTTCGGCCGTCAAATGGACCTTAAGTGTACTCCTCAAGGGAGACGCTGGACCTCTCAGCAACGAACAACGGACACTTCTCATGAAGACTTATGAGAGCAACGACCGAATGCTCAGCCTTCTCAGCGATCTTGTTCTCACTGATCAACTCGATTCGCAAAAGCTAAAGGCATTGCCGCAAATGCGCACGATACTTCCAGACCTCCTGGAAAACCTCCTCCTTGAGATCGAGCCCCTTGCAAAACGCAAAAACGTGCACATCGAGTTTATTAATCGCAAACCTGTCTATCCTTCACTCCAAATCGATCCACAGAACATGCGCGCCGTATTCCAAAACCTCATCGAGAATGCGATAAAATACACGAAACCGGGTGGAAGCGTGAAAATGGAAATTAAGGACGACATTCCTGGAAAAGTTATATTCTCGATAACAGACACGGGAATTGGCATCCCCCCAGAAAACCAGAAAAATGTCTTCACGCGGTTCTTTCGCGCGAAAAACGCCGTACGAGTCGAGCCGAACGGTTCGGGTCTCGGGCTCTATATCGTCAAAGGAATCGTCGAGAAGCACGGAGGAGAAGTAGCTTTCGAGAGTTCGGAGGATCAGGGCACAACGTTCCGAGTTGTGCTGCCCGCCTTCACAACATATACTAATGGAAACCCTCCGACTTCATTCAAGGTAAAGAGTGCATGAAAAAGAAGATTCTCGTCATCGAAGACGATCCATTTCTGGGAGATGTACTTTCGCAGAAGATGACGCACGATGGCCATGCGGTGACATGGATCCGCGATGGCGGAGAGGGACTGCGCGAAATATCCACCTCTAAGCCGGACGTTATTCTCCTCGATCTCATGCTCCCCACTCTGAATGGATACGAGATTCTTGAGGCAAAGCAGAAAGATAAAACGATCGCGTCCATACCGGTCATTATCATTTCAAACTCAGGGCAACCATTTGAGATCAATCGAGCCATTACCCTTGGCGCCAAAGATTACATCGTCAAGGCCCAGATCGAGCCAGAGGAAGTGAGCATGAAGATACAATCCGCGCTCAATGGAGATCGCACACCCAACACAGCGCATGAACATCATCTGAAAGGAATCAAGATTCTGTGGATAGAGGACGATGAATTCCTCGGCGAGCTCATTGGGAGAAAGCTCGAAAAGGAGGGCGCGATCTCGATTCATGCAAAGAACGGAGAGGAGGCGCTCACAATGCTCGAGAAAGAGATTCCAAACGTAATCCTGACAGACCTTGTCTTGCCCGGCATGAGCGGCTTCGATGTGCTCGAAAAAATTCGCTCGAATCCCGTCCTAAAGGCCATTCCCATCATAGTACTTTCGAATCTGAGCCAGCAAGCAGACGTAGAACGAGCGAGAAAACTTGGTGCAGCAAAGCACCTCATCAAGGCCGAGCTCGACCTCGATGGCATCGCGCATGAGATTTCATCAACACTCGAGACTTCACAAGGTAAAGCTGTCAGTCGTTAAAATCCATTATATTGTTGCTCTACGTCTCGCTATTGCGGCCTTGATGAACGCGCTGAAGAGTGGATGCGGCATCCTTGGAAACCCCTCGGTTTTCCAACGCTCGCTCCGCTCGCTGCCTT
>CAYRQI010000029.1:4969-7455 GCA_964426425.1 uncultured Candidatus Saccharibacteria bacterium
GTCATGAGTTTTGCTTCCGCCGTGTTGCGGCCTTTATAAAAGCATTGAATAAAGGGTGCGGCATCCTTGGAAACCCCTCGGTTTTCCAACGCTCGCTCCGCTCGCTGCCTTCCGCCGCCGGGGAAACTCCCGTTTCCCCGACCCCCTTCCCTCGCCGCGACGATATTACCAGTGTCATGAGTTTTGCTTCCGCCGTGTTGCGGCCTTTATAAAAGCATTGAATAAAGGATGCGGCGACAGCGGTCTAGCTTTCATCTCGGGATGGAATTGCGTGCCGAGCATAAATGGATGGATTTTCTTCGGCAACTCTGCGATCTCCATCAGACGGCGATCGGGAGAGACCCCAGAAAATACCATACCGGCCTTTGAGAGACGTTCAACGTAGTCGGGATTCACCTCGTAGCGGTGGCGATGTCGCTCCGATATCGATTCCTTGCCGTAGGCCTCGCGCGCGATTGTTCCTTCCACGAGATCGCATGGGTACGCCCCGAGGCGCATCGAGCCGCCGTAATCCTTCTTCTCGAGTTTTTCCACCTGCTCCGGCAAAATCATAATGACGGGGTGTGGCGTTTTTGGATTGATCTCGGTCGTGTGAGCGTCTTCAAGACCCGCAACGTTCCTTGCATACTCAACTATCATCAGCTGGAGCCCATAGCAGAGACCGAAGTATGGGATCTTGTTTTCGCGAGCAAATTTAATAGCCACGATCTTCCCCTCTATCCCCGTCTCACCAAAGCCCCCCGGCACAAGAATGCCGTCGTATTCCTTGAGCTCCGCCACAGATTTCGGATTTGCTTCATAGTACTTTGCATTCAGCCAGTGGATTTCAGGCTTCACATCGTTTTCGTATGCAGAGAATTTAATCGATTCAATGACGGAGATGTACGCATCCGAGAGTACGAAGTCTCCAGTGTCGAAATACTTGCCTACGATACCGATCTTCACACGTCTCCCACCGTTTCGCGCCTTGTCGGCAAACCTCTTCCACACCGAAAGATCAGCCTCCGGCCTGCCTTCAAAGCCGAGCGATTCAAGGATAATATCCGAGAGCTTGTCGCGCTCAAAGTTGATCGGCACGTCATAAATGCTTTCAACATCAGGGGCGGAGACAATCATGTCGGGATGCACGTTGCAGCTAATCGCGAGCTTTTCTTTTCGCTTTCGATCCAGGGGGTGCGTGGAGCGCGCGATGATGATGTCGGGTTGCACGCCGTACGAGTTGAGGAGACGCACCGCATTCTGTGTTGGTTTCGTTTTCATCTCCCCGAGCGTTCCCGGCACAGGAAGGTAGCTCACCATCACGAAGAGCACGTCATCTGGATGAAGCAGGTGCATCACGCGCGCCGCGTCTACATACAGCGCGTTCTGAAAATCGCCGACTGTGCCGCCGATCTCGACGACAGAGACGTCAGAGCGAGAAACGTCCGCGGCACGCTTTAGGCGTTCGATTACTTCGTCGCGCACGTGTGGAATTGTCTCGACGCACTTTCCTCCGTAACCGAGATTGCGCTCTCTCGCGATCACTGATGCATACACCATGCCGCTCGTCATGTAGTCGTCGGGTCCAAGATCGCGCCCCAAAAAACGCTCGTAGTTTCCCATATCCTGATCGGTCTCAAGCCCACTGTCCAAAACGAATACTTCCCCATGTTCGATGGGGTTCATCGTTCCCGCATCCACATTCAGGTACGGATCTATCTTGACGAGATTCACCGAGACTCCGCGTGCCGCGAGAAGCTTTCCTATCGAGGCTGTGGCGATGCCCTTGCCAACGCCGGACATCACGCCTCCGACAACAAAAATATACTTATGCCCGCTTCGCGCACGCTTCCGCATCGGTCTCTATCGTAGCACATAATTTCCTGCTGTTCGAGCAACACGAAGACGAATTGCGAGACAAAAAGCTTACTGGTAAGTGAACGATACGCTTCGAGTTCGCTCTGGGAGTCTCGAAAGCGAGGAAGCACCCCGCCCGAGCGCCCCTCTTATGTATGGAGATAGCGACGGACAGCTAAATACGAAGAAAGAGCGCCAAGGCCGATGCCAGAGCCCATGACAACGAGCAATATGAGGGGGAACGAACTGATGAAGTAGGAAAAGGTGTTGAAAGAGCCAAAAAACCGTTCGCTCCCGGGCCCTAGGGAGAGGGTGATTGGGTAGAAGAGGAGGAGCACCACAAGTCCGCTTACGAGTCCGTAGAGAATGCCCGTGACCATAAAGGGTCCGCGTACGTACCAGCGTGACGCGCCGACGATGTTCATGACGCCGATCTCGTCACGGGCCGTGTAGATGGCGAGACGAATGGTGTTGAAGGCGATCAGCACAGTCGCAAGCCCCAAGACAAGCGAGATCGCGATGCCGAGCCGCCGCGAGGTTTCTATGATGTTTGTGAGACGATCGATTGCTGTCTTGTTCTGGTAGAAATTCACCTTGTCGATCCCGCTCGATCCGCCAGCTGGCGGACTGCCCTTCTGCATTGCCTCGCG
>CAYRQI010000029.1:7465-8236 GCA_964426425.1 uncultured Candidatus Saccharibacteria bacterium
CGCGTATCTCGAGCGAAGCCCCGAGCGGATTCTCACCGAGCTCGTCGAGCGCCTGCAGTGTCAGCTGATCATTCTTGTGACGTTCACGGAATACCGCAAGCGCTTCTTCGCGGCTCACATAGGTGACAACCGCAACCTCGGGGAGTGCTTCGAGCGAACGCTGCACGCTGCGTATCTGCTCCTCGGTCGCGGTCGTGGTGAAGTAGACGGTCACATCGACCTTCTCGGTAAGCTGCTTGAGCGTCGAGCTAAGCGCTGCGCCCAGAATAAGGAGCCCCGCAACAACAAAGAGCGTGATGGTCATGATGAGAATCGCTGCGAGCGATACGAACCCGTTGCGCACAAACCCGATGAGGCCATACCGTGCGACTCGCTTCACATTGACCCACGTGCTCATAGCTTCTAGGGACTAGCTGTTAGCTTCTAGGAAATCATAAGAATTATACCAAGCCGAATGCAGTATTTTCCTAGCAGCTAGAAGCTGAAAGCTAGAAGCTATCATAGAACATACTTCCCCTGCTTGTCGTCGCGCACGATCCGTCCTTGATCCATCACGACAACACGTCGACCGACAGAGTCGACCACGCTCTTGTTGTGCGTTGCGAGGAAGACCGTGGTACCAAGATCGTTGATCTTTTTCAAGATCTCTACCACATCGTGCGTGTTTATGGGATCGAGGTTGCCAGTCGGCTCGTCGGCGATCAAAACGTCGGGCTGGTTCACGATCGCGCGTGCGATCGCGACCCGCTGCTGCTCCCCGCCGGATAGTTG
>CAYRQI010000029.1:8246-10911 GCA_964426425.1 uncultured Candidatus Saccharibacteria bacterium
GGATAGTTGCGAGGGGAAGTTCCACATCTTTTCGGGAAGCCCCACAAGCTCCAGGACGTGCGGCACATCCGCAGCGATATCGTCTTCCGACTTGCCGGCAACCTCGAGTGCAAAGGCGATATTTTCATAGACCGTCTTCGTCGGAAGGAGCCGAAAATCCTGAAAAATCGTCCCAATATTGCGCCGAAGATCGCGCAACTCTCTGCCGCTCATCGCCTTGATCTCGCGTGAGCCGAAGTAGACAGCTCCTTCCGTCGGATACACTTCTGCAAAGAGCATCTTGAGAAGCGTCGATTTCCCTGCGCCGGAGTGGCCGACGATGGAAACAAACTCTCCTTGATCTATCGAGAGCGTGATGTCTTGTACGGCTGGCGAACCGCCATTGTAGATTTTTGTGACCTTGTCGTAGTAGATCATGAAAAGCTAGTTCGTAGAACGTAGTACGTAGTTGGTAGTAAATACAAAAATACTCGACCATTATACTTGGAATGCAACATTCCTACAAAGTTTGTTCGGCATCGATAAACGATTGTATGTATCCGTTCAGTACTCTATCAACGTCGCGACGTTCGTGGTCGGTGCGATGGTCCTTCACGAGCTGGTACGGATGCAAAACATACGAACGGATCTGGCTCCCCCATTCGATTTTTGTGGACGCTCCTGCCGAAAACCCCCGTGCTTCGCGCCTTTGCTCCTCTTCCCGCAGCTGAAAAAGCTTGCCGCGCAGCATACGAAGCGCTTTTTCGCGGTTCTGGGCTTGAGAGCGCTCTGACGTGACATGCACGGTAATGCCTGTCGGCTTGTGGGTCATCCGCACCGCTGTGTCGCGCTTATTGACGTTCTGCCCTCCCGGACCGCCGGAGCGCGCGACAGTGATTTCGAGCTCGTTTTCAGGGATATGCGCCTCGCCGATGTCGGGAAGCTCCGGGAGCACCTCGACGAGGGAGAAACTGGTTTGCCTCTTGCCCTGACCGAATGGCGAGAGGCGCACGAGACGATGCACTCCTGCCTCATGCTTCAAGGTCCCGTAGGGGCCTTGTCCTGAGCTTGTCGAAGGGCCCAAGACCTCAAATGAGACGCTTCGGTATCCGCCCACCGTATTTTGATTCGACGACAGGAGTGATGTGCGCCAACCCCTCGAAGCGGCATACTTCGTATACATCTCATAGAGCATGCGCGAGAAATCTTCCGCGTCGTCGCCGCCAGCGCCCGAGACAATGGAAATAATAGCATTGCTCTTGTCGTAGCTTCCCGCACCAGCGAGTTTTTGCTTGAGCTCCTGATACTCCTTGAGCGTCGCCTGCGCCCTCTCCTTGTCAGACCAAAAATCCGCGGCGCCCATCTGCGTTTCTATGTCTGCGATACGTTCCTCAATTGCTTCCTTTCGCATTGAGGCAGTATACCCCGAGATACTCAGCTTCACCTCACCCACGATACTCGACCGGCCGCAGGCGAAAAGAGATCGCACTACAACAAAAGACCACACTCGAGGTTTGCGCATTCTGTGTGTTCATGTCTGTTTTTCTTCAGCACTTCCTCAAGCGCATTGAGTGCCTCGAGCGCTTCGGATGGCGTTTTTACGATGCTGATGACTTTAAGTTCATCGGGACGAATGAGCATGTGTTCTCTGAAATCGGCAATGAGGTGCTCCCAAAAATCGCCATACAGAATTAAGGGCTTGTGATGGCCGAAATAGAGACGCGCCAACCCCCACGCCATGCCAAATTCGGAGATCGTGCCTGTTCCGCCATTGAAGACAATGTAGGCGTCGCCAAGCTCTAATAGTTTCTTTGTGCGGAGAATATAGTTCGACTCTTCGAACGATTCATCCGCGTAATTGCCCGCCGTGGGACCCTCGACACGCTTCGCGAGCTCCGGTCGGTAGTACACGACGGCCGTTCTTCCTCCAGATGCTTTCGCGCCGAGTGTTGCCGCGAGCATCACCCCGGGGCCGCCACCGTTCACGACGCGTCGCTCGCTTCTTGCTACCGCTTTCGCAGTCTCAAACGCGCCATCGTAGTGCGGATCGCCCTTCTTTCCGCACGAACACCCGAAAAATGAAACCGATTTGATCTCCATGCCCGTCATGTTACCCCCAGATACCGAGAAGCATACCGGCGTACTCGACGATCACATAGAGCCACACGATGTAGCCGATGATTGCAATAATGAGCGCAAGGAGAACGATGTTGATGATCTCGTTGCGGCGCTTTTTGGCTTCGTCGATCGAGCAGATGCCGCGCTGGCGGAAATACACGACGAGTGACGCGGCAAGGAGAGCAAGACCTGTGACCCTGAATGCCCATGCGTACTGTCCATAGAGAACATCCGCGAGAGAGGCGGCAAACGAAGCCGTGCTCAATCCAAAGAGAACGAGAATCACCGGCGAGAGACAGCACAGCGATGCAATGACGGCGGGAATTACGCTTAGCTTCAATGCATCTTTCAGTGTTTGCCGCATGATGTTATAGGTAGTCGAGTAACGCGTCGTAATTGATGAACTCGAGAAGCTGATAGCCGTACGAAATGAGAAGTCCGACGTTTCCCGTGAGAAGCAACATGCCGAGACCGATCAAGAATATGCCGCCGATTACCGAGACAACGTTCAGAAAACGAGAGAGGTTTTCGATGTAGCGCGATGCGTGCCCGATTGCTGCGGCAGTAA
>CAYRQI010000029.1:10921-11225 GCA_964426425.1 uncultured Candidatus Saccharibacteria bacterium
GGAACGGAACTGCAAGGCCTGCCGAAAATATCGCGAGTAGAAACCCTCCCTGAAGAACCGTCGTCGATGTGGATGCAAGGAGAAGTATCGAGCCCAAGATCGGCCCCACACACGGAGTCCAGCCGAGTGAGAAGGCGCTTCCGAGGATGAGCGAGTTTAAGGGGCGCCCGTGCTCAAAGAGCGCGGGCGCGTGAAGACGGCTCTCGCGCGTGAGAAACGGGATTTTGATGACATTGAGCATGAAGAGTCCGAAAATGATCACAAAAACGCCGCCCACGCGCGAGAGCCACAAACGGTACGGCGC
>CAYRQI010000030.1:0-5279 GCA_964426425.1 uncultured Candidatus Saccharibacteria bacterium
GCCTCCCCGGCATCCATCACCTTGAAAGCCGCGCATTCAAGGACACTTTACACGCGCCAGTCATCTTTAATTGTCGCACATCTTGCTCTCTAAGTTTCTTGTTCTACGTGTCTCATGCAAAACTCTCTTGTCGTCGATCCGATGCCTGCCGCCTAACTGGAAATGCACGCTTGACTTGAGTTGGTGATGCTAACAGGATACCCTCTACAAGCTCTAATCAATCTGAAATCATTATATGAATAGTAGTATCGAACTACGTACATTACTTGATTCAATTAGGGCCATCGCGCTAGAGGGTCTTCATTACACTCGAGACGCATATGATAGGACTCGGTATCAGAAACTCATGCGACTAGTCGCTGTTGAATATTCAAACATCACCGGAATTCCAGAAAAAGATTTGCACACCATCCTTACTAGAGAATTAGGAATTATTACTCCCAAATTAGGCATTGATGTGGCAATCATGAGTACGCTAGACACCTTACTAGTTATTCAGCAGTCAGATGATCTTACATGGGGTCTGCCGGGTGGTTGGGCGGATGTAGAGGAGACTCCTTTTCAAACAGCGGTGCGGGAGAGCCGAGAAGAGACAGGACTTATCGTAAGACCTTTTTCATACATTTGCGTGTCTCAAAAGGGACCTTGGAACTATCCCGGGCTCTTTCATCAAGTGAATATTTGTGTTGCAACTGAGAGGATCGAACAAACCAACATGATTACGCTCAGTGGAGAACATGTAGATTATGCATGGATCGATTCGAAAGCATCGCTGTCATGGCGACAGGGGCACGAACGCATCATTCGGAAAATTTTTGAAGCGTATCAAAAGGGTGTCTTTATTACAGATATCACTAACATGTAATATGCCTGACATTTCAGGCGATCCATTTTTCCAAAGGTTAGGTTAATCCTGCATTTCTCTGCCGAGCAACTCAGTGACACGTTACTATCAAAAGTAATATTATGTGCTCATGACAGAAGCGCTCGTGACCCCTTCGATTCGTGCGGTTCACTCAGTAGGAGCAACATTTGACGTAGTTCCAAGCGCTTTACCTGAACGACATCGAGATTTCTGGAATAAGTTTTCTGAATGGGAACCGTGGAACCAGCGTGCCTTGCGGGCGTTTGTTACTTCTGAATCTGTGGTATTTGATATCGGCGCGTGGGTTGGCCCAATCTCGCTCTTATCGGCAGCTCTAGGTGCAAAGAAAGTCTTTGCGTTCGAGCCAGATCCTGACGCATACCGCATGCTTGAAAAGAATGTCCGAGCGAATCTAGAGTTTAAAGACTAGATCATTCTTTCTCGTATGGCCTTGAGTGACGGTCACCCCGTCAATCTGTCTTTTCTTGAAGGTCGTGGATATGGCGAAAGTACAACATATCCTGTTTCGGGTGGTGGTTTCGTCGTTCAATCTATGGCTCTTGGCACTTTGCTGCGCCTAGCATCCGAAACGGTAGATAGTTTTTTTTAAATATCGTTCTCAAGATTGACATTGAAGGTGGAGAGAGAAATCAATTCGATCAGATTATCGCTTTTTTAGAGAAAACGCACGCACCGGTCTTGCTTCTTATCGAAATGCATCCATTTCAATATACCTTGACCGATTGCGAAAATGCTGAGAAGTTCCTGCGATATTTAGGTGGAAGATCGGTACATTTAAGTGTCATAAATCGTCGCAGAGGAGGAGGGGAATCGTCTTTCGGTACAGTCTATCATTTTGAGGGGGATAACATATTGAGCACAATGATAGAAGAAGTCTATCATCCGAATGGTTTGTTTAATTGCATTGCGGAGATTTCTCCGAAACCGTCTGCCTGACTGGCTCTCATTCGCTTAACCCTACTCTCTTTGTTACGATACGTGAATGAGTGAAGTCGCACGACGCGAAGAAGAGACGCTGAAGTTCTGGCAGGAGCGTGACATTTTCAAGAAGACGCTTGCCAAGAGATCTCCACGCGGTGAGTTTGTGTTCTATGAAGGGCCGCCGACCGCCAACGGCCTCCCCGGCATCCATCACCTTGAAAGCCGCGCATTCAAGGATGCGATACCGCGCTTTCGCACCATGCAGGGCTACCACGTGCGCCGCAAGGCCGGGTGGGATACGCACGGGATCCCGGTAGAGCTCGAGGTGGAAAAGAAACTCGGATTCAAATCGAAGAAGGATATCGAAGCGTATGGTGTCGCAACGTTCAATCAGAAGTGCAAGGAGAGCGTCCTTCAGTATGTCGATGAGTGGAAGAAATTCACAGATCGGATCGCGTTCTGGGTAGACCACGACGACACCTACTTCACGTTCGACAATACCTACATCGAGTCGATCTGGAACATTTTGAAGACGGCGCACACGCGCAAGCTTCTTTACAAGGACTACAAAGTCGTTCCGTGGTGTCCGCGCTGCGGCACCGCGCTCTCAAGCCACGAAGTGGCGCTCGGCTACGACGAAGCGAAAGACCCTTCGGTGTATGTGAAATTCAAACTTAAAGGACTTGACGAATACTTGCTCGCGTGGACGACGACGCCATGGACACTGCCCGGCAATGTTGCTCTCGCGGTCGGCGCAGATGTCGTGTACGCAAAAGTTCGCACGAATGAAGGCCTTGTCTGGATCGCGAAGGATAGACTCGCTGCAGTTGCGCCAACCGCGGAAGTTCTCGAAGAAGCGAGCGGGAACGAACTTGTTGATAAGGAATACGAACCACTCTTTCCGTTTCTTGCACATAATCTGCCGTCGACAGAAGAAGAGAAGTTGTCAAATGCATATAAAGTGTACGCTGCAGATTTTGTTTCGACGGAAGATGGCACCGGTATCGTGCACACGGCGGTTATGTATGGGGCGGATGACTTTGCATTGGGAACGAAAGTCGGCTTGCCCAAGCATCACCTTGTCGGAGAAGACGGAACGTTTACCGGTGATGCTGGTTTTTTGGCAGGGAAATTTGTCAAAGATGCTGACAAGGAAATCATCGCGGATCTGGGACAGCGCCGGCTGCTTTTCAAGCAAGGAATGGTAGAGCACACCTATCCCTTCTGCTGGCGATGCAAGAGCCCGCTCCTCTACTACGCGCGCGACTCGTGGTACATCGAAATGTCACGCATCAAGACAGATCTCATCCGCGAGAACGAAACGATCCATTGGGAGCCGGAGCACATTCGCGAGGGGCGTTTCGGCGAGTGGCTCCGGGAACTCAAGGATTGGGCGATAAGCCGAAGCCGCTATTGGGGCACGCCGCTCCCGTTTTGGGAGTGTGAGAAGTGCAAAAAATTCGTTGTCATTGGCTCTATTGCAGAGCTGGAGGAGAAAGCAGGCAAAACTCCCGATGATGTGCACCGTCCGTATATTGATGAATACACTTTCAAATGCGAGTGCGGCGGCGCGATGAAGCGTGTGCCCGAGGTCTTGGATGTGTGGTTTGATTCCGGCGCGATGCCATTCGCCCAGGACCACTACCCCTTTGAGAACAAAGAGTGGGTGGAGGGGGCCGGCTACCCGGCGGATTACATTTGCGAAGCGATAGACCAGACGCGCGGATGGTTCTACACCTTGCACGCAGTGGGCGGCATCATGGATCGCGGTAAAGCATTCAAGAATGTTATATCACTCGGCCACGTGCTCGATGCGAAGGGAAAGAAGATGTCGAAGTCGCTCGGCAACATTGTGGAGCCGAATTCGATGATCGAGAAGTATGGCGCCGATGCGCTGCGCTTCTTCATGTATATAGTGAATGCGCCGGGAGAGAGCAAGAATTTCGATGAGCGCATTGTGGACGAGATCGTGAAGAAAAATCTTGGGCGGCTCGGGAACGTTCTCGCGTTCTACAAACTCTACGCCGACGGTACCGCGCGAGACGCGGGAAGCAAACACGTTTTGGACCGATGGATCCTTGCGCGGCTCGATGAACTCGTGCGTGAATCAACCGAAGGGTATGAGAACTACCAGCTTGATAGGGCCACACGCCCGATTGCGGCATTCATAGATGATCTCTCGGTGTGGTACCTTCGCCGCTCGCGCATGCGATTCAAGGAGGAGACTCCGGATAAAAAAGCGGCGCTTGCAACATTGCGCTACGTGCTTCACGCGCTTTCGCGTGTCATGGCGCCCTCGATGCCGTTTTTTGCAGAGCATCTCTTTCAGGCGGTGAAAGAAGAGGTTGATGAAGAAAGCGTGCATCTTGCTGAGTGGCCCGAGACACAGCATGCAGGGCTTTTCTATCGATTATTTGGCAGAAAAGATGATGTTCTACAGAAAATGAACGCTCTGCGGCAGGTTGTTTCGAAAGCACTCGAGGCTCGCGATACGGCAAAGATAAAAGTTCGTCAGCCACTCGCCTCTCTTGTCGTTCCAGCAAGCGCGAACCTCTCGCAAGAGTATCTTGCTATCATCGCAGACGAGGTGAATGTAAAACAGGTTACTCTCGGCGACGATGTGAAGCTCGATGCAACTATTACGTCAGAGCTGCGCGAGGAAGGCATCATTCGCGATACCGTCCGCCTTGTCCAAGACGCCCGTAAGGCCGCCAACATGCGGCCCGGCGAGCGCGGATCTGTGACGATCTCTGTTCCGCGAGAACACCGTGTCGTCGTCGAACGGCAGTTGGAAGCTATTGAGAAACAGACAAACACCAACATCATCATTTCCCCGCAGCTAGAAGCTAGAAGCTAGAAGCTATTTCCCATGTATCAGAAGTACCACACGGAAGCGCTTGTCTTGGGAAGCCGCGAGCAGGGAGAGGCCGATCGCGTGTTCTCACTCTACACAAAAGACTTCGGACTCGTGCGGGGGCGCGCCTCTGCGGTACGCAGCGAGGGTTCGCGCATGCGCTATGCGCTCCAGCACTACAGCTGCGCGTTAGTGGCACTGGTTCGCGGCAAGCGTGGCTGGAGAATTGGAGGCGCCACACCACTTGGTGAGCGTGGGACTCTCGAGGGCACTATCACGTTTGCGAGGACAGCACGGCTCGTACTGCGTCTTGTCGCGGGCGAAGAGCAGAATGATTATTTGTTTGCCACGCTCTCCGAGGCGCATAGCGCGCTCGCGCGAAGCGCGCGTGAAGCTTATGCCGCGATTGAGATCGTCTGCGTCGCGCGCATTCTTTTTGCACTCGGTTACCTCTCGTCTGAAGCCCTGCAGACGACACTCTTCGCCCATGCCGCCTACACCGAGCGTGATCTCGCGGAGGCGGCAGCGCTACGTGAAAAACTCATTTCATCAATCAACCGCGCCATCACGGAGACACATCTCTAAATGGTATTATTGTGCCATGGAGGAAGGGGAATC
>CAYRQI010000030.1:5289-7397 GCA_964426425.1 uncultured Candidatus Saccharibacteria bacterium
CTCGCATGATGAGGAGAAAATCGAGCGACTGAAGCGCGCGATGTACTCGCGCAGTTTGAGAGAGAAACTCAAAGATCGTCCGCGCCGGCAGATGGAGGAGATCCGGCCTATAGTCGGCGACGACTGGAAACGGGAAGAGCCGATGCTTCCCACGACTGTTGTGGCGCCTGCCACGATCGGGATCGCACGCAAAGCACTCTGGTGGATTTTGGGCATCGCGGCACTCTTTTTTGTCGCGGCGCTTCTCTACTTTGCGTACTATTTCACCATCGGCGGCGGAGCCTCCCCGGCTTCGCCCGGCAATATCGACATCGTGATATCAGGGCCGCCGCAGATCGCTGGCGGTGATCCGACACAGCTCCAGATCGTCGTCACGAACCGGAATCAAGTACCTCTGCAACTCGCAGATCTCGTCATTACGTATCCAGCCGGCACGCGCTCTCCGACTGACTTTTCGACCGATCTCTCGAGCCAGCGCATCTCTCTCGGGACGATCGAGGCGGGCGGTCGAAGGCAGGGGACGGTGACCGCCATCTTCGCAGGCAGCGGCGCTTCGGCGGGCGTAAAAGTGGATCTCGAGTACCGCATTTCGGGCTCGAGCGCGATTTTCGTCGCAAGCTCGAACTATCAGACGCAGTTGAGCTCCTCATCACTCACGCTTTCAGTGGCGAGCAACCGAGAGACGGTTTCGGGACAGCCGGTCGAATTCACCGTCACGGTTGCTTCAAATGCCAACACGGTCGTTAAAGACGTGCTGCTCACGGCAAGCTATCCCTTTGGATTTACCTTCTCCTCGGGGAATCCGAGGCCTACCCGCGGGAGCACGTGGGAGCTTGGCGATATTCGTCCCGGGGGGAAGCGCGAGATCACAATCCGCGGCATACTCGTTGGCGAGAGTGGCGATGAGCGCGTGTTCAGGTTCAGCGTGGGAACTCGCAAAGAGAAAACGGAGGGCGGCATTACGACGGCACTTGCCGAGAGTGCTTTCAGGGTGAAAGTAACTGAAGCGTTTCTCGGTCTTGGTATAACAGTCAACAAGTCCGGGGGAAATGTTGTCGTCTCCCCTGGTGGACAGGTTACTGTCGTCGTCAATTGGCAGAACAATCTCTCGACGGTGATCCAAGACGCCGTCATTGTTGCGCGGCTCACGGGGCTTGCAATCGACGGCGCTACCGTACTCACTCCTGATGGTTTTTTCCGCTCGAACGAGGGGGTGGTGCTGTGGGATAAGACTACCACGAATGGCGGACTCGCTACCCTCGCGGCGGGCGCGAGAGGTTCCGTATCGTTCTCGTTCCAAACGCCTTCAGCAGAAATGCTGCAAAATATTCGTAATCCTTCACTCACCATTACGGTAAACGCGGCTGGTAAGCGCATTTCGGAAGAGGGTGTTCCCGAAAATCTGCAGGCGGCCGTCTCGAAGCGCGTGGCTGTTTCGAGCGCGCTCGTCGTGACCGCACAAGGTCTCTACTACGCGAATCCCTTCGGCAGCGTCGGCCCGCTGCCGCCGAAAGCGGGCACCGAGACCACGTACGCCATTGTCTTTACCATTACGAATACGACAAATAAAATTGATGACGCGAAGCTCTCTGCGACACTGCCGCCATACGTCCGCTGGGTCGGTATCTACAGTCCCGCTACCGAAGCGGTTTCGTTCAACCAAAGCGCGGGCACGGTTACGTGGGATATTGGCTCGATAGAGGAGGGGGTTGGCATCGAAGGCACAAATCCACGTCAGGCGGCTATCGCGATCGGCTTCACGCCATCCACGAGCCAGATCGGGCAGGAACCTTCGCTCCTTCGCGATATTGTGCTTACCGGCGTAGATTCCGCCACCGGACAATCGATAACCAAGCGTCTTGACGACGTGACATCTGATTTGATACGCGTTTCGAGATCCGAGAAAGGGATTCTCTCTGCTCCCGACCCCGGCTTTACCTCAACGCAGGGAACTGTGGTGCGGTAACCAGCTTCGAGCTGCGAGCTTCTAGCTTCTAGACAATACATCATGCAGAATACACGTTATGTCTGAAGTAACGATGGAGAAGATTGTGTCCTTGTGTAAACGGCGGGGCTTCGTCTATCCCGGCAGTGAGATTTACGGCGGG
>CAYRQI010000030.1:7407-11049 GCA_964426425.1 uncultured Candidatus Saccharibacteria bacterium
GGGTTTGCCGGAACATATGATTGGGGACCTTTCGGTGTTGAGTTGCGGCGCAATGTCGTGGACGCGTGGACAAATGCGATGCGGGCGCATGACGCAATGGCGTTTCTTGATTCGAGTATTTTTACGGCAGCGAAGGTGTGGGAGGCCAGCGGCCACGTGAGCGGATTCTCCGATCCGATGGTCATTTGCAGCAGCTGTCATACGAAATTCCGCGCTGATCATCTTTTGGAAGTCCTCGGCGTTATTGCCGATGAGAAAATGACGGAAGTTGAGCTTAACAGGCTCTTCAACGAACATCGCGCGCAGTTGCATTGTCCAGTATGCGGAAAGCAGAAATTTGGCCGGGTGACCGCTACAAGCCTTTTGGCCACCGCGACACTTGGCAAGTTTGAGGACACCGATGAGGAGGTGTATCTTCGGGGCGAAACGGCGCAGGGAATATTCATCAATTACAAGAATATTCTCGATTCAGGACTCTACTCAATTCCGTTCGGCATCGCGCAAGTCGGCAAGGTTTTCCGGAACGAGATCAGTCCGCGGCAATTTCTTTTCAGGAAGCGTGAATTCGAGCAGATGGAAATGCAGTACTTTGTTGCGCCGAAAGACGCACTCGCGACCTACGAAGAATGGAAAAAGGAACGCTTTGAATTCTACAATACAGTGGGTATAAAGAAGGGAAAAATCCGCTGGAAACAGCACGAGAATCTTGTGTTCTACGCGAAGGACGCGTGGGATATAGAGTACGAGTATCCGTTTGGCTGGAATGAGCTCGAGGGCGTACACTACCGCGGCGATTACGATCTTTCGCAACATCAGAAATTCTCGGGCGTCGATATGACGTATCGCGACGAGGGAACCGGCGAGAGCTTTATTCCGCATGTGATTGAAACATCTGTCGGCGTGGACCGGATGATACTCGCGCTTTTGTGCGACGCGTATGACGAAGATGAGATGAATGGCGAGAAACGCGTCGTGCTGCGATTTGCGCCGCACATGGCGCCGGTAAAAGCCGCTGTCTTTCCGCTTCTGCGCAACAAACCAGCTCTCGTAGAGAAGGCGCGCGAGGTCTATGGCATGCTCAAGAAGCATATACGCGGTATGGTATGGTGGGACGACAACGGCAACATCGGCAAGCGCTACCGAAGGCAGGATGAGATTGGCACGCCGCACTGCATCACCATCGATTTCCAGACACTCGAAGACGACACAGTCACCGTGCGAGATAGAGACACCGGAGAGCAAGTACGCGCAGTGATCCCGGAGTTGCCTGCGCGCATTGGCGCAAACTAAAGTGTTTGCTAGGATTGAAGCTATGAATGGTCGCCCTGTCTCGATTGCGATTACGACCGGCACGATCATCGCAGCCGTTGTCGTGTTTGCGGGCGCGTGGCTCCTTTGGGAACTGCGAGATCTCGTTCTCGTGCTCATGACGGCCGTGGTTATTGCCTCTGCGATAGAGCCGGCAGTGGCATTTCTGCGCCGACAGCGAGTGCCGCGAGTGCTTGCGGTCCTCACGATCTACATACTCATTTTTGTCGCGCTCTTTGGCGTCTTCTATTTCTTTGTTCCGGCCGTGCTCTCGGAGCTGACCGCGTTTGTCGCGTCACTGCCTATCTACATGGAAGCCCTCGATAAAATAAGCGCGTTTGATGAATACGCGCAGATCCTCGGCACGACGCCGCCTGATTTCAGTGAGATCGATCTTCTGGCAAGCCTGCGCGGAGGCTTGGAAGCGGCGGGGGCATTTGGAAATGCGCTCACGGCGATTGCGAGCATTTTCGGCGGCGTGCTCTCATTCCTACTCATCATCGTGTTTTCCTTCTATTTCGCGGTTATCGAAACAGGAGTCGACGATTTTCTCGAGGTCGTCGCGCCGCGCACATACAAGGCATACGTGCTCGATCTCTGGCGGCGGTCGCGGCACAAGATAGGTCTCTGGATGCAGGGGCAGCTCCTCCTCGGGCTGATTGTGGGAGTGCTGGTGTATCTTACTCTCACCATTATCGGCATCAAACACGCGCTTCTTCTTGCCGTTATTGCAGCGGTGTTTGAGCTGATTCCGGTATTCGGTCCGACGCTCGCCGCGCTTCCCGCCGTCCTCATCGGCTTTGTCGATGGTGGTGCGATTACCGGCCTCCTCGTTATCGGCGTGTACGTGCTCCTGCAGCAGTTTGAAAACCATCTTATCTATCCGCTTGTGGTAACCCGCGTTGTCGGCGTTCCGCCGCTTCTCGTGATCCTCGCACTCATCATTGGCGCGCAGCTCGCCGGATTTCTGGGAATTCTCCTCTCGGTTCCGATTGCAGCAACGGTGCAAGAGTTTGTCAGTGATATCCGAGAGCGTAGGGTATTTGCAGGAAGCGAACATTAAAGAAAGGACAGGATAGAGCAGGGTTACTTTGTGAATGCCTTTGTTGGTGTGCCTCTGCAGATGTAGCACATCGTTACCTTAGTAAACGTGATACAATAATGCAGTGCGTTCTCTATATACTACTATCCCTGCGAGGAAGCTGCGAATGTTGTATGAAAGTCAAGAACGTTCACTGCGGGACATTGCAAAGATATACCATTGCGATCACGGCGTGATTCGGCGGGCTTTACGCAAGCACGGAATAACAATCCGACAACCGACCGCTCCGTTGTCTCTCGATGGTCGCAAACTTCGCGCCCTCTATCAGGACAAAAAGCTCTCAACCTACAAAATCGCTACCAAGTACGGTTGTGACCCCAAGACGGTGTATCGATATCTTAAACTAAACAACATAACGACTCGTCCACGGAGACGGATAATTTTAACGAGACAAACACTGGATCATTTATATACCGAGCAACGCCAGCCGCTTAGCGCTATTGCACAACGGTATGGCTATTCAGCTTCAGGCATCCTAAAAAAGCTCCGACTGTATCGCATTGAAAGGCGTACGACTTCAGAAACAAGCACTAAACATCCGAAGACTGATTTCACCGGAGACAAGCTTGAGAAAGCGTATTTGATAGGTTTTCGTATTGGTGACCTTGGTGTACGAAGGAAAGCAAATCTCATTTATATCAGTTCCGGTACCACAAAGAGGGATCAGAGCGAACTCATACAAGGATTATTCCGCTCGTACGGTCCAGTGTGGGTCAGTGGTCGAGACAAGAGAGGGGCGATGAATGTAAGCTGTTCACTTAACAACTCCTTTTCTTTTCTTTTACAGAAACATACGCAGATTCCAGGGTGGATACGAAACTCTAGTACGGCTCTTTTTTCGTTCCTAGCTGGATACACAGATGCTGAAGGAAATATTTGTATTGCGGACGGAAGGGCAAGATTCCGAATTCGCTCGTGCGATAGAGGAATTTTGCGCGATATTCACACGGGGCTTAAGCGCAGTGGAATCCAAAGCTTACATGGTCTTGATCGACGAGCAGGTGCAGATCGTCGCGGCGTAAAATTGAATAGAGACTGCTGGTTTTTGATCATAAACGAGAAACAAGCGCTTTCTCGATTGTTTATGATACTGTTGCCTTTATTGCGACATGCCAAACGGAAGAACGATGCCGTTGTGGCGATGGCAAATGTAACAAAACGGCTTTCGTTGTAACGCACGAATATACACATGGCAAAATTCTACATAACGACGACCCTTCCATACGTGAATG
>CAYRQI010000031.1:0-1714 GCA_964426425.1 uncultured Candidatus Saccharibacteria bacterium
GGAGCTACTCTGGGTGGCGAGCGCGTATGGAATTCAATCCGTTTCTCGGTTTCGGGCTCGTTATCCTTCTCCTCATTCTTTTCGGCAGCGCCTTCGGAAGCTTTATCCATGCTGCGGCGCGCATACTTGCGGGAGTGTAAGGGGATCTTATTATTTCATGCATGATCGAGAGACCTCAAGACACATCAGAGTATCAGCCGCCAGAGAAAGTCGAATTGGACGTGGATTCATTGCGGAAATTTCTCGTGAACATCCCAACGGGCAAGAGCGCCGGTGTGTATGTCGTCGTCGATCAGGAAGGGCACATGGTGGAACCGTGCATAACCTCAGATACATATTGCACTCCTTTGTAACCAAGGAGTCATGAGGCAATTCAACATATTTCGGGGCACAAAGGGGTTTGTGATAGCAGCGGAGCGTGCCATACGCTTCGCCTATATGATCAGTGAAGAGGCAAAGCGCAGAGCAAAGATTATCAGCTTTTGGAAAGAACACGGTCTCAAAGCAACGGTCGATGCATACGGCGTGAAGCGCAGAACTCTGTTCCTCTGGCAGAAGAAGCTGCGGGAAGGAATGGGAAAGCTTGAGTACCTCAACGGTGGTTCGAGGGCATCCAAGAAGAAGCGCCAGCGCCGGTACGACTGGAGGATCGTGGAAGAGATACGACGCCTCCGGCGAGAGGAACCCAACCTCGGAGAGAAGAAGCTGTACCCTTTGCTCTTCGCATTCTGCACCTCACTCCACCTCTCGTGCCCAAAGCCCGCAACAATCGGCAGGATCATCAAGGACAGGGGTGGTATGAGAATCGCTCCTCTCCGAACCAACGGAAAGGGAAGGATCCTGGAGAAGAAACGCCTTGCAATCAAGAGAAAGCCGAGAGATATGAAGGCAGAACACCCGGGACACCTCGTCGCCCTCGATACGGTGGAGCGCTTTGTGCACGGCATCCGTCGCTACATCATCACCTGCGAAGACATCCACTCCCGCTTCGCCTTCGCGTGGGGAACAACCTCACACGCATCGAAGGCAGCAGAAGAGTTCTTCGAGAGCTGGCAAAAAGTATTCCCATATCAAACTACCTTCGTCCTCACCGACAACGGGAGTGAATTCAAGAAGCACTTTGCAGAACGTCTCCTCCAGTTGCAGATCACTCACTACCACACCTACCCCAAGACTCCCAAGATGAACGCCCACGTCGAGCGATTCAACCGGACAATCCAAGAGCAATTCGTCGACTACCACAACACGCTTCTCCTCGAAGACCTTGACCGCTTCAACGCGCTCATGATGAACTGGCCCCTCTTCTACAATACGAAGAGAGTCCACCATGCTTTCAAAAACAAACTTTCTCCGGTACAGTACCTGATGCAATTTTGTACGACCGTCGTATGTTCTGCACAACACGGAAATACGCAAACTCGTGACAGAGGGGAAAGAATGGTCTGATTTTCTTCCTGAGGGAACGCTTGAAGTCTTTCTGTCCTTGAACGGACCAGACCGCATGATGCGAAAATGACGAGCTCAGTTCGCGTCAGAACGGCCTCCCTAGCGAGAGACCGTTCTACTTCAAGATATTTTTTTCTCCAGCAAAAAAGTCGTTTATCGGCTCTCTGTGTATAGCAAAGATATTTTCAGGTAAGTTGTCTCTTGAGAAATAACCGATCTCCAAGGTCTCATCTTTTGCTGTTAGAGCGCCGCGCGCCGCGCAGGTTAA
>CAYRQI010000031.1:1724-7421 GCA_964426425.1 uncultured Candidatus Saccharibacteria bacterium
AGGTTGGGAATGATCCCCGTTAGGATGAGTGATTACGGGACGATTTGTATAAACGCCGAAGAATTTAAGATCAACTACTTCTATATCAAGCTCCTCATGAAGTTCTCTGCGCAATGTGCTTTCGGCAGTTTCTCCTAATTCCATCAGGCCGCCAGGAAGACACCATGTCCCATTATCTGCGCGCCTTTGCAGGAGTATCTTTTTGTCATCAGATAGTATTATTCCGCATACTCCAACCAGAATGACAGGCTCTTTACCAATTTTTGACCGAATCTCGGAGATGTAACTCATGCTGTGTAGTGTATCAAAATTACAAAATAATAGGGACCGAGTCTCACCCAGTTCCTATTGGTTGCGACAGAACCATCAAGGAGACAGAATCTTCGTTTTCAACGTACGGGCACCAAGATTCTCAAGACAGGACTGAATCATCGGTGCCGAATTCTCGTCAGTAAAGGCAAACATGCATCCGCCCGAGAATCGTAAACCGCATGTCTTTGCAGCATACGCTCCCGCGTTGAGTGCCTCTTTCACGAGGGCATCGATTGGCGGATTTTCGATCTTGAGCATTGTGCGAATAGCGTGATGAAATCCGCCGATGCACACTCCGATCGATTGCTTGTCTCCGCTTTGGGAAGCAGTAACGAACGTTTCTACGGATTCTGCCATGAAGTCGCGGTACTCCAAGACTCCGGGCTCGCTTTCTGCGAATCGTTTCGCCAGCATCGTGCCGACCTCGCCGTATCGTGATGATATGCCAATCATCCCTAATACAACGACTGTGTCCTCAGGGAGCTCCAACCGCTGAATCCTGATAGGATTCTGGCTGAAATCCTGCAAGAGAACACCGCGGTAGAGCACGGGGTAGTAATCGAACTTTCCGCATACAACGCCCTGGTCTATTCTCTCGGCATCCCACGCGATATTCGCGAGATCCTCTGTTGTGATTCCGAGCTTAAAGTGCTCGTTAAAGCACTTTGCCAAAGTACACAACAGAACACTCGAAGATGCCAAGCCGAGACCTGCTGGGATGGATGACTGAACGGAGATGCGGACATTCGAGAGGTCTGAGAAACCTCGTTTGCTCAAAGTCCGCACTATCGCGCCGACAGAATCCATGGCTGGCTTCTGTGTGTCGAAAGGCGGGCCAAAGAACACGGAAATTCCAACACCTTCGTTTTCCATCTGTACTGTCGTTTCCAAGTCCTGAATCGCGGCAACTAAACTCTTGCCTTTGAAAAGCCCGAGGCCCTCTCCGGCAATGGCTATGCGCGACCCTAATGTGACCATGGTTACCTGTGACATTTTCGCCTCCTTCTTGAAGAACATACGCTCAGAACGGCTATCCTGAGCAGGTATAAAAAGAGCACGGCGCGCTTCAAAAAGCAAATCAGTCGTATTGGTTCAGTAGCTTGGAAACACTTGGTCAATCACAATATGAAAGATATAGCATACACGAAGAACCCGTACCTGCCCCGCGTTCGTCGAGACGCAGCGGACTTGGTGCGGAGAGGCTGGGGCATGCGGAAGGTTGCACGGTACGTCGGCGTCTCTCCCGGGACGATATCCAAGTGGTTCAAAAAGTCGCAGGTAATCGGACATCGTCCCATTCCCACGCTCTCGTCACGTCCGAAGCATCATCCGAAACAGCTCTCGAAGGAATTGGTGTGGAAGATATATCACAAGCGCGTCCTCACAAAGCGATGCGCCGCAATCTATCGAAAACTATCTCATGCAGCTCGACGGCGAGGATCTCCATGCCAACGTCTTGAAAGCCGGGCATCACGGCTCCGACACCTCTTCATCCGCGTTGTTCGTCGGGTTTGTCTCTCCAGAATTTGCGATATTTTCGCGAGGGTGCGACAACCGCTATGGGCACCCGCACGAAGAAGTCGTGGAATTATTCAGGCGATTTGAAATTCAAACATTCGACACCTGTACCGACGACACTATCACATTCGTATCTGACGGCGAGAGTGTTACAAAACAGTAATTTCAAATTTCACCCTATTCCATATTTTGTCCGGTCGGACATTTTATGGAATAGGGTATTTTCAATCAGAGGTTTAAAAAGACAAAATCTCATGAACACAACAAAAAGCCAGCGGCGCTACGCATTATTTGCGAATTCGCGTATGTGTCCGGCGCTACGAGAGCAGTCCTGCGGCTTTGAGAGTCGTGTACGCGCCGCGTTTCTTGATTGTCTTAAGGCCTTTTGTGGAAACGTTGATGGTGATTTTTTTGCCGAGCTCGGGGATGAAGAGCGTTTTCTTTTGCAGATTCACCTGACGGCGGCGGGTGCCCGTGGGATTGAACTTCGTCGCGCGGGTGCGGTTGGAATAGCCGCCTCCGACGCGGCTCTTTTTTCCTGTTATGACGCATTCCCGTACCATGGTCCGCGTATGCTACCATTACAAATCTGCATATGCAATTTCTGTATTTTTTAATACTCATATTTTCCATTATTCTTCACGAAGTCGCGCACGGATACGCGGCCGACAAGCTGGGAGACCCGACGGCGCGCTATGCTGGAAGGCTCACCTTGAATCCGATACCGCACATCGACATCCTTGGTTCCATTATTCTTCCCATTATCTCCGTGCTCTCACCCGGCGGATTTCTTTTCGGATGGGCGAAGCCGGTACCGTACAATCCCTACAACCTTGTGAGGGCTCCGCGTTGGGGTGAGTTCATCGTCGCGGCCGCGGGGCCTGGCACGAATTTCGCGCTCGCAGTCGTTTTCGCAGTGCTTGCGCGAGTTGCCGGCGACCCCACATTCGCTGCCATTTGCTTCATTGGTGTTTTGGTCAATCTCTGGCTCGGCTTTCTCAACCTCATCCCGATCCCACCTTTGGATGGCTCGAAAGTTCTCGAAAGACTTTTGCCGGCGCCGCTCGCACGGAGCTACTCTGGGTGGCGAGCGCGTATGGAATTCAATCCGTTTCTCGGTTTCGGCATCGTCATACTTCTTATCATCCTTTTTGGGAATGTTTTCGCGGAGTCGGTCTACTCATTTGCTCGCGTCCTCGCCGGTGCATAAGATACGGGGCTATCAGTGGAGCAGAACATTGCATGCGGTCCGCATGTATAGTACATTTCTCCTGCGCGCGTAGCGCGCATTTATTCTAGTGTTCCTTCTTGGTCGCTAGTCGCGAAATATGGCAACAATCAATCAACTTGTACGACGTGGGCGCACAAAAAAGACGTGGCGTTCGAAGACCGTCGCGCTTACGCGCGGCTTCAACACGCTCAAAAACCGCCCCACGTATTTCCACTCACCCTTCAAGCGGGGCGTGTGCACGCGCGTGACGACAAAGACTCCGCGTAAGCCGAACTCCGCCATTCGAAAGATCGCCCGCGTGCGCTTGAGTAATGGCATGGAGGTCACCGCATACATTCCGGGAGAAGGCCACAACCTGCAAGAGCACTCGCTCGTGTTGGTGCGCGGCGGACGGGTGAAAGATATCGGTCTTCGCTACACGATCGTTCGCGGCAAACTCGACACGGCGGGAATCGAGAAGCGTCGTCGTGGGCGTTCGCTTTATGGCGCGAAGAAACCCAAGGGTAGTAAATAGCCACTAGCGACTAGTCACTGGGAAATTCAAATACCATGCGAAGACCAATCAAGAGAAAGAACATACTGCAGCCGGATGAGGTGTATGGCTCGGTGAAAGTAACCAAGCTCATCAACTACGTGATGGAGCGCGGCAAGAAGGATACGGCGCGAAAGATTGTCTACAAGGTCATGGATGAGCTCAAAAAGGAAGGCGACCCAGTCGTCATCCTCGAAGATGCGCTTGAGAAAGCATCGCCCTCTGTTGAGGTTCGCTCCCGTCGCGTCGGCGGCGCCAACTATCAGGTGCCGCGTGAAGTAAACCCGAATCGCAAACTCGCGCTCGGCCTCCGCTGGATCGTGGAAGCCGCTGAAGGTACGAAGGGTAAGCCGATGGCACAGTCGCTTCTTGCCGAGATCAAAGCCGCACACAAAGGCGAAGGCGCGGCGGTCACCAAGAAAGAAACGACGCATCGCATGGCGGAGGCCAACAAAGCCTTCGCCCACTTCGCGTGGTAAATCGAGGTGCGTTATGGAGAAGCGGCCACATGTATGCGGCCGCTTCAGTTGCATTTCAGTGCAGAGAGTGTATGATTTAATCATATTATAATGTCATACATGTATGACCACGTTATCCGTCCCTATCACCAGTGAACAAGAGCGATTCATCAATAACCTCGTTAAGAGCGGCAAGGCAGCCAATAAAGCGCACGTGGTACGTTACGCGCTCCAGCGTCTTGCCGAAGAAGAGGCTATTGCGTCGGTACTTCGTGCCGAGCAGGACATTAAGGAAAACCGAGTTTTTTATGGTGATTTGGACAAACTCTCCAAGAAATTACGCTCATGATCCGCGTCGGGTACACGCGGGAATTTATTCGTGCTTACGGCAAACTCCCCGTAGTTCTTCAAGAAGAAGTTAAGGAAAAGGTTGGATTGTTCAAGGACAGAGATAATCATCGGCGACTGCGAGTGCATAAGCTGAAAGGGCGATTTGCAGGTCATTGGAGTTTTTCAGTCAACTACGCCTACCGAATCATGTTTGATTACGTCGGGAAAGGAAAAGAACATATCCTTTTGCTCATAGTCGGAGACCACTCGATTTACGATTGACGCACCGCATGGCAGAAGCCAACAAAGCCTTCGCGCACTTCGCGTGGTAGCATTACTCGATGACGTTTGGTGGAGGACCGGAGATGCCTCAGGGCAACGATAGCTCAAACGGACCGAAGAATTTTGATGAGCTTGTAACAGTCTTGGACGGACTACAGCCGCGAGGGACGCGGTACCGTATTACATTTCAGCGGCCGCCTGACAACGAAATGCCGAGCGCGATGCATAATGCCGTTCGCAGGTTGGAGGAGTTCGAAGGAGAACAAGATGATAGAAAGGTGACCAGATTCGTCATAGACATTGGGAGAGATGGTCAAACTGTTTTAGGGGAAGCCTGTGCGGTGTGGAAGCTTCAAAATTCGATTCGCTCTCAATTGGAAAAGGCATATGGTCAGTTAGTAGATAATCCGAAGGGCAGCAATGCATGGGAGGAAGCACGAGATGCCATAAACCGATATAAGGATATGTGCGATGAGCTGACCGAGTTTATGCAAATGTTGGAGAATAGGGCGCAGGACGAGCAGTTGAAGAGAATACTGATCGAATACGAACGGGCTATTATGAGGATGCCGTCAGAAGTCCGAGATTCTTCTCCCGATTATCAGGAGGGAAGCGAAGACTGAGGCTCTTGCTTTGACCATCGACCATCTTAATTGTGGTATTCTTACCAAGCCCTTTAATCCCGGCAGGGCGCCGGGCCAATGCCGCGAGGTTTAGAGCGGCAGAAAGGCATTGCAATGCGAAGGGAAAAGGTTGCGACAATCGTTGGCTGGATCGCGGTGGTTGCCGGGTTGGCGATGTACGCTTCCTTTTGGGACCAGATCCACTTGAATTTGTCTGGTCACAAGGGATCGTGGGTTGTGGCTGCGGGGGCGCTGTTCAACAGCACCTTGTGGCTTCTGTACGGGATCTTGAAACAACCCCGTGACTGGTGTTTGATAGCCGTGAATCCGGCGGGAATTATCCTGGCGACCATCACCATTGTAACGACGTTCTGGTGGTGAGTCGTTCGAGATGGTTGAGACCGATACGGG
>CAYRQI010000031.1:7431-10854 GCA_964426425.1 uncultured Candidatus Saccharibacteria bacterium
TTTTCGCTACATTACTGGAACGCCCGTTGCGGCGTTTTTATTTAACATATGACTCGTGACTATCCACTCGAGAAAGTTAGAAACTTCGGAATAATCGCACCCATCGTCGGCGCGGTGCGCCTCCTTGAGAACCCACGGTTCTCAACGGGCTTCGCCCTGCTCTCCGACACGGGAAAACTACAGTTTTCCCGACCCCTTTCGCACAATGTGCGCAATAGTAGTATCGTCTCGTAAAATATTTTTCAATATGGCGAGAGACTACCCATTGGAAAAAGTCCGTAACTTCGGCATTATTGCGCACATTGATGCGGGGAAGACGACCACGTCGGAGCGCATTCTTTTTTATACAGGCATGTCGCACAAGATAGGCGAGGTGCACGAAGGCGACACGGTGACTGACTGGATGGAGCAGGAGCGCGAGCGCGGCATCACGATCACGGCCGCCGCTATCACGTGCTTCTGGAACCCTACGTACATGGGGCAAGACACTTCATACAAGCATCGCTTCAACATCATCGATACGCCGGGACACATCGACTTCACTTCGGAAGTAAAGCGCTCAATGCGCGTCTTGGACGGTGCAGTCGTTGTGTTTGACGGTGTCGCGGGTGTTGAGCCGCAATCTGAAACTAACTGGCGCTACGCGGAGGAGGCGAACGTGCCTCGCATCTGCTACATCAACAAGCTCGACCGAACCGGCGCGTCATTTGAGAAATCGTACGCGAGCATTCTGGAGCGACTTTCGACGAAAGCAGTGCGCTTGCAAATCCCTGTCGGCGCCGAGGGAGATTTTTCCGGCGTTGTCGATCTTCTCTCGATGAAGGCGTACAAGTTTGAGGGCGAGATGGGCAAAGAGGTGGTCGCCTATGATATTCCGGAAAATCTGAAGGCGGAAGCAGAAAAGTATCGGCACGATCTCATCGAAAGAATAGTCGAGCATGACGACGCGGTGATGCATGACTATTTGGAAGGGAAAGAAATCCCGCTTGAGACATTGAAGAAGACCCTGCGCAAAGCCGTCATCGGGAACAAAATTTTTCCTGTGCTCACCGGAAGCTCGCTCAAAAATAAAGGTGTGCAGCTTGTTCTCGACGCTGTTGTTGATTACCTTCCGAGTCCTCTGGATGTGCCGCCGGCGAAAGGCAAGAACACGGACACGGGGGCAGAGGAGGAGCGAGCGGCCTCGGACGACGCCCCCTTCGCCGCGCTCGTTTTCAAGCTGCAGGTGGATCCGTTCGTCGGTTCCCTCTCATTTTTTCGCGTGTATTCCGGCTCTCTCGAAGCAGGTACTTTTGTCTATGATTCTGCGAACAACAAGAAAGAGCGCCTCGGTCGCATTGTGCGCATGCAGGCCGACAAGCGGGAAGACGTGAAGGTCGTCTACGCGGGCGAAATTGCCGCAGCGGTCGGTCTCAAGGAAGTGAAAATTGGGCACACCCTATGCGACCCCGATCACCCGATTGCACTCGAATCGATCGTCTTTCCCGAGCCGGTCGTTTCGATGCGCATCGAGCCGAAGACGAAAGCAGATCAGGAGAAAATGGGCATTGCCTTGTCACGATTGTCCGACGAGGATCCGACATTCCGAGTCACGTCCGATCCCGAAACGATGGAGACCATCATCTCCGGCATGGGAGAGCTCCATCTCGAGATCATCGTCGATCGCATGAAGCGCGAGTTCGGCGTCGAGGCGACGACCGGCAAGCCGCAGGTCGCCTACCGCGAGACAGTCCAGGGGACGGCGGATGTCGAGTACAAACATATCAAGCAGACAGGCGGTCGGGGCCAATACGGACACGTGAAGATCCGCGTGAAGCCGCTCGAACCGCTCGTAGAAGGGGCGAAAGTGAAGAACAACGTCGATCGCGAAGATCATTTCGAATTCATCAACAACATCAAGGGCGGCGTCATCCCGCAGGAGTACATCACGCCGGTCAAGAAGGGCATCAAAGAGGCGATGGATCGCGGCGTTCTCGCGGGATTCCCGGTCGTCGACGTATCAGTCGATCTCTACGATGGCAGCTACCACGAAGTCGATTCATCCGAAATCGCATTCAAGCTCGCTGCCATCAACGCAATGCAGGATGCTGTGCAGAAGGCAAAGCCGGTTCTCCTTGAGCCGATCATGAAGCTTGAAGTCGTGACGCCAGAGAAATTCCTCGGCGACGTAACGGGCTCCATCAACTCCAAGCGCGGGCTCATCGAAAGCATGGGCGAGCGCGGTCAGGCGAAAGTCGTCACCGCGAAAGTCCCACTCTCCGAGCTCTTCGGCTTTACGACGCAACTGCGTTCTCTCACCGAAGGTCGGGGCGTTCCCAATGTTGAGTTTAGCCACTATGCGGTTGTACCTCGGAATGTAGCCGATGAGATTATAGCTTCCCGCAAATAGCCGCTATCCACGAGAGCGCTGTTTCGCGACGGCCGCAGTGCTATCATCAAGTGTGATGGATGGCGTTCCCCAGCAACCTGAAGGCCTGCCGGAATACGCGCGTGATCGTTTGAAGCCTCGGCATGCGCTGCGGCGGTTCGTTGTGATTGCGCTGCTCATTGCTCTTGGCGGCGCGTTCTGGGGGCTCATGCGCTATACACGGCTCTCCAAAGAGGTCAGCGCGGAGGCGGAGAAGGCGATGCTCATCGCGCAACAACGCGCTCGGTTCGCCGAGGCGTTTGCGGGGGCGGGCATATCTTCGGGAACTATCGCGAGCGGATTCTGGTACACCTACGTCGATGCAGAGGGGAATGAACATGTTTTTTATTTCGACCCTAACGCACTCGCGCAGCAGAATCTTTCCGACGCGGAACTCCGGCAGCTCACCGATGTGATTTCGAAATCGCGCATCACCGATCGATCGAGTATGCGTGTCGTGCCCGAGGCAGAACTGCCGACAGAGTTGCAGTTCCACAACGCGGTGTATTCGTTCGGCGCAAGCGGGGCGACGACATTGGACATGAAGCGCGCGCTCGTGGCAAAGGTCGCACGGGGGAGTGCGACCTCGGAAGAGTTGTTCCAGTTGAGCTATTTGTACGAACTGGAAGGAAACTACGCCGAGCGCGACCGCCTGAACCGTGAAAATTGCGCGCGGTACAAAATGCGGTGTGAATCTCTGGCAACGCTAGCGATCACCGGCCGCGTCGTTGATAGCCGTGGATCTCCCGTCGCAGGGGCGCGAGTCGAGATCGTGAGCAAGCCCGAGGTGCCGTCGGCACTTACCAATGCGGACGGACGCTACACGCTTTCGGCCCACGTGATGAAGATGGAAAAACTGCGATTCCACGCCTTGAAACGGAATTACTCGGATGGGTACGCCGATGCGATACTTGTCACCGATGGAGTGCGCACGCTTGCCGTCGACGACATCATGATCGAGAGTCCCATCAATATCGTCACTGTTGATTTCGCGAAACAAACGGTCACGGGTGCGG
>CAYRQI010000032.1:0-10074 GCA_964426425.1 uncultured Candidatus Saccharibacteria bacterium
CTTCATGCTCAATGTCATCAAAATCCCGTTTCTCACGCGCGAGAGCCACAAACGGTACGGCGCGAGGATCGTCGTTCCCACGATTCCCACAAGGACCCCGAGAACGATAAAGACAACACTGAAACCGACGACAAAAAACAAGCCGTTGAGAACTATCTTCCAGCGCACTCGTCCCGATCTATTTGGATCCTTCAGATCCTCAAGCGAGACACCGCTGATGAATCCGAGGTAGCCGGGAAGAAGCGGCAGCGTGCAGGGTGCAAGAAACGTGAGAGTGCCCGCGATGAACGCCGCTATGATGAGCGAGATGTCCATGATCAGTTGGCAAGCGACGCGATAACACTTGCGAGAGTCGCGTACGGAAGCGCTCCGGAGATCGATGTGCCATTTATTACGAACGACGGCGTTCCGGAAACTCCCGCCGCAAACCCTTCACGCTGCCCTGCCTCCACAAGCGAGCGACTCGCGCCCGAATCGAGGCATGAATCGAATGCTCCGCCAAGCCCAAGCTCTCGCGCGTAGCGTTTGAGGTCGGCAATATTGAGATCGCTCTGATTCGCGAACAAGAGATCGTGGTACTCCCAGAATTTACCTTCCGCCTGCGCGCAGCGGGCTGCCTCATGGGCCTTCGCGGCATGCGAGTGGATAGAGAGCGGGAAATCTTTCCACACGATTCGCAGTGTTCCCTCCTTTACTTCGTTCTCCAGAAGACGCGGCAGTGTTTCCTTGGAGAATCGCCCGCAAAACGGGCACTCAAAATCCTCGAACATGATGAGTGTGACGGGCGCCTCCACGCTCCCGAGCATTGGATCATCCGGCAAGATAGACACAGTCACATTCTTCGCGTCTCCCGCAGGGAGAGAATCGGGAGATCCTCCTCTGTCAGCGTTTGAGCTCATCACTACGGCCCCTGCTACGATCACGCCGGAGACAAGTATAGAGAGTGAAATTACTGTTGTGGTATTCATACAGTTGAATTGACTGCCTCTTTAATGATATCAAGGTTGCAGCTCTTGTGTTCCGCGCACCAGTTTTGACACCGTTTTGCCGTTTCCTCCTTCCGATAATAGAGCTTGCATTCATCACATTGGTAGAGAGGGGGCACATGTGCAGTTTTTGTCACCATACAATTACTCTGCAAGCTTCAGCTCGGCGACTTTCTGCCGCATCTCCGAGAGCAAAAGCGGTCCGCGTTTGTGGAAAACGACGATTCCCTGTTTGTCCACGAAGAGCGTTTCCGGCATCGTGAAGCCGCCAATCGCTTTGTAGAACGTGTCACCGGGATCAAGAAGGAGCATGAGTCTCCCCGTCACCTTGAGTTCATCAGAGTAGCGCTTCGCGGTCGAAAGCGATTCCGCACGATTGATCGCGATAACCGCAAGTCCCGGAAATTCTTTCTGCAGTTCAGCAAAATCCGGCAGCTCCTGCCTGCAAAACGGGCACCATGCGGCCCACGAATTGACGATCATGGCCTTTCCGGAGAAACCGGCAAGGTTTACCTCGCTGCCTTCGTACTCTTTGAGTGCGAGAGCTGGCAGACGTTCATCCGAAGAGGCCACTCGTTCGGGAGCACCAGCACTACTCTCCCCTGATAGTGTTCCCTCCGAAACGCTCCCGCCACCGAGAAGATACACTCCTCCTGCAATGACGATAACCGCCCCGATGAGAATATATGTGTACCGCATGATCAGCCGCGCGTTACTTCTAATACGCAATGGGCCCGGACTCCGCATGGGCAGCCCAGGCCCGCTGCATTACTTCTTGCCACACCCACAGTCGCACGTGCCGTCCGGCTTGTGCTTGTGACCGCACGCAGGGCATGTTTGTGGTTTCTTGTCATCATCACTTCCCATACCACCTGAAGAAATGAGCTAATAAGTTCGACCGCTATTTATAGAGCGCGGTATCCGGATGCGCAGAAGCCCACGAGAACCAGAATCCCCCGATCGTCTCAATGCGGACAAGCGTTCCTTCCCGCATTTTCTCAAAGAGCCGTACGGTGCCGCTTCCAGAATCGAAGCGCGCGACGATTGTCTTTCCCTCAAAGGCGTCCTCAACCTCACCCACTTTCTTCACCGCCGACTCCGAATACGCTTTCGCCTTCCCGTTCACAACGATACCGAGAACAAACTCTTTGTCGGGCAGACGATTGTCTGTGTTATTCAGGGGAAAATAAGTGCCGGGGGTTGTGTAGTAGTCGCCATACGGGTCACTGCCATAGGGACGAGAGGCACCCGTCTTTCGCGAGAGCACTTCACCTTTCGGATAGAGATTCTTGAAATTTCCATACCGCATAACGTCGGACGGAATGACGGCGAGGCGCGTACCTGTTTGCTCTCCGACGATTGCCTCACCCAAAACCTGCGACCACAGAGATTCTGTTTTGCGGTCGTACATCACTAAATTCGAGTTCCAAAGTTTTCCAGAGGTACCAAACTCCACCCGCTCTCCCCCGACAAGCGGGTCGAAAACAATGCCCGTGAGACACAAAGGGCAGTAGCTTACAAGGACACGCTTACCCCCTACGTAGTCGTTCACGATCTCATGCCACACGAGGATCTGGAATGGATAAAAGCGTTGCGTGCCGCCGATATCGAGTGTGAGACCCGCGTCGTCATCGTTAAGGAACGAGTCTGCCTCGGCAAGGCTCACAAACTTCGGATCATCGATCGACGGAATGCCGTCTTTCGACGGACCACCACCGACTATTTCATTCAAAGGCACGCTGTGTTTAACACCGTCGGTGATCATAATAGTTTTTGAAGTGTGTGCGGGCTGAACCGACACAGCCTCTGTACCCTCGGAGGTCGGGTCTTCAACCGTGACGGTCGTGGTCCCGGTCTCACCGTCTCGCGGCAGATCGAAATCGTCATCGCGCTGCAAGAGGAACAATGCCGCTCCCGCGAGCACGATGACGATGAGTGCGATAAGAACGTTGTTCATGGTCATAAGGTTCACGCTGCGAGAGCAGGAGCAGGCTGCGGAGGCATTGCATGGATCTCGCAGAGATCGCCATGCACTTTGTGATCCTCGTAGGCGGACGTTGCGGCGACTGCTCCCTGCGCCGCCGCGGTGATGTCCTGTTTGAATCGTCCAAAGTGATTCGTAATGTCGCCGGCCGCAAACACACCGTCTACATTGGTGCGCATCAGGTTGTCCGTTTTTACGTATCCAAACTCATCGAGTTCGACACCGAGAGATCTCGCAAGCTCGACGTTTGGCTGCGCACCGATCTCCACAAACACGCCATCTACGACAAGATTCGTAGAGCCTTTGTATGGTTTGGAGAGCACGAGTTTTTCGAGCTTCTTCGTGCCGATGATTTCCTTCACCGAGGTCTCGAAAAGAATTTCAACCTTGTCACCGAGCGCCTTCATGCGCTCGGCGTTTATCGGCTCGGCAATCACCTCTTTGCCACGCACGAGCAGATAGACCTTTTGCACGTATTCGGCGGCAAGATTGACACCCTTCACTGATGCATCGCCACCGCCAACCACCGCGATCGTTTTTCCGCCATATACGGGGCCATCACAGGTGACGCAGTAGTGCACACCCCGCCCAGTGAGCTCTTTTTCATTCGGGAGACCGAGGCGGCGGCGCTCCGCTCCGGAAGCAAAGAGGAGAGCGCTTGCCCGATACGTCGTATCCTCCACGGAAACCTCAAAGCAGTGTCCTTCCCGCTTGACCGCGAGCGCCTCTCCGTCTATGACCTCAACCTTGAGCGCCTTCGCCTGTTTCTTCATCGCCTCCATAAGCTCAAAGCCGTCAATCGAAGCAACACCGGGATAATTTTCTATCGTTCCCGCCTTCGCGGTCTCGCCACCAAACTCTTTGCCTATGACGAGCGCCTTCATGCGGTAGCGACCTGTGTAGATCGCGGCTGCAAGGCCTGCTGCGCCGGATCCGATGATGACAAGGTCATAATTGAGATCATCCATACCAAAGCTATGTGATGCCAAGAAGTTGCGAGAGCCGCGGCTCGTCGAAACCGACGACGATCTCTCCATCAATATCGATGACGGGCACGCCCATTTGCTCCGACTTCTTGATCATTTCTTCCCGCGCTGCCGCATTCGATGCGACGTCTTTTTCTTGGTACTGTATGTTGTGCTCTCCGAAGAATGCCTTGGCTCGCTTGCAGTAGATGCACGTCGGCGTCGTGTATATGGTCACATTTTTCATAGGTGATTATTGATTAATGCTCGTAATAATTCGCGACGAACAATGCGATAGAGCGCACGCATGGATCTTCGTCACGCAGCTCATAACAAATCATCTGTCCCATGCGCTCGCGGCGCGCGAGCCCGACCCTCTCCAAGACGCGGAGCTGCTGGGATGCGCCGGATACGGTGCCGCCGAGAATGGCGGCCACATCAGTTACGCAGAGATCGCGACGCTCCATGAGAAGCCTGAAAATGCGGAGCCGTGTCGGATCACCAAGCGCCTCAAGAATAAGAGCGAGGCGCCCGCCTCTGCCCTTGATTTTCGACTTCATGCTCTGCGTTTCTTCTTTCGTGAGCATAATAGGGTGATGATTCAGTAATTACGCAAGTATTAAAACTGTATACCAAGAGCGAGTCCTGTCAATCCTCATATCGGATGCACATCAAATTCAAATATCTGTCAAATTCCCTACCGCAGAGACAAAAGCGGTATAATGACGGTCTTTATTTCGATTCAGTAACGGTATCCCTCTACAAGAACATCGTTCTTGAACGGCCGTATCGTTACGTGTTTGAGTCGCAGCGCCTCTCCGAGCGTTCTCGCCCCCCTCCCTCCGATAGTCGATGACCCCGCTCCGCCGATTATGAGCGGAGCATAAAAGGCGTACACCTTGTCTGCAATTTTCGCATCGATGAAACTTCCAAGGACCTCCCCACCACCTTCGACAAAGACGCTCACGATTTCCTTCTCGCGCAGCACCGTGAGAAGCTTTTTCACGGATATGCGCGAACCTTGAATTACGCGCACGTGCACGCCGCGCGCTTCCAAGTGTTTTTTCTTTGCTGCGGAGCCACGCGTGGTCGTAATGACGAGAACATTGGAATCCCGAAGCACCTTTGCCCGGAACGGAATGCGCAATGTCGAGTCGATGATGATGCGAAGTGGGTCTCGCCTTCCTCTCTGCCGTACGCCGAGGTGCGGATCGTCTTTCAGGACTGTATTAATACCTACAAGAACCGACTGATGCTCGCCGCGCAGCGCTCTCGCGAAGCTCCTCGCTTTTTCGTTCGTAATCCATTTCGAATCACCCGTCCGTGTCGCTAATTTCCCATCGAGACTCACCGCAAACTTGATTGCGACGAGCGGCCTTCCCTTCTCATGGAATGTAAAGAACGCTTCGTTGAGCTCGCGCGCTTCTTTTTCACACACACCGAGAGAGACTTGTATGCCCGCTTTTCGGAGTTTCTCAATGCCGCCGCGTGCAATTGCATGCGGATCTTGCGCCGCGCAGACGACGCGCCTGATGCCTGCTGCAATAACGGCGTCGGTGCACGGCGGCGTCCTCCCAAAGTGGTTGCACGGTTCAAGATTCACATAGAGTGTCGCGCCTCGCGCTTTTGTACCGGCCCTCTTGAGAGCTTCGATCTCCGCGTGAGGGAGTCCTACCTGTTTGTGATATCCACGCGCAATAATCCGCCCGTTTTTGACAAGGACTGCTCCCACCATCGGATTCGGATTCACCCACCCGCGACCTCTCTCTGCAAGGCGCAGACACTCGACCATGAATGATCCGTCGGAGCGGGAGTGCATAGCTCTACACTCGGTTCAGAAGATGCCCGAGCTTCTTCTTTTTTGTTTTGAGATACGCACGCGTGATACCACTTGGAGGAATTTCGAGAGGAAGACGCTTCACAACTGTAATCCCAAACCCCGAAAGTTGACGTACCTTCTCCGGATTGTTCGTGAGAAGTCGTATCTCACGCGCACCAAGATCTTCGAGAATATGTGCCGCAGCTTCATAGGTGCGCTGATCCGCAGAGAAGCCGAGTGCATGGTTTGCCTCTACCGTATCGAGTCCTTTGTCCTGGAGCGCGTAGGTGCGTACCTTATTGCCAAGACCGATACCTCTTCCCTCTTGGCTGGCATACACAATGATACCGGACCTCTCGCGTGCAATTCTGCGCATGCTCTCCTTGAGCTGCGCTCCGCAATCGCAGCGGAGCGAAAAGAGCGTATCTCCGGTGAGGCATTGCGAATGCACGCGCACGAGTACTCCTTTTTGCGGCTTTCCCAAGACGAGCGCCGCGTGCTCACGACCATCGAGCGTCGACTTATAAGCAGTAATAGCAAACACTCCATAGGGCGTAGGAAGGGTTGACGAAGAAACGCGAACGACACTCGAGCTCCGCAAAGTCTCTGGCAGCGGATGTGCTTTGAGGTAGCGCGCGAGATCGTCTATCGCGACGATCTTGACGCCAAGCCGCGACGCGAGTTCTTCGAACTCGCGTCGCTTCGCCATGCGCCCGCTCTTGCCAACGATCTCGCACAAAACGCCGGCGGGCGCTCTGCCCGCGAGACGCGCGAGATCTACAGCGGCTTCCGTATGACCCTGCCGCTCCAAGAGGCCGCCTCTGCGCGCAACGAGGCCAAAGACGTGTCCGGGTTTTACGACATCATTCGGTTTCGACGTAGGATCGGCAAGAACGCGGATCGTTACCGCGCGATCGTGTGCCGAAACGCCAGTCGAGATACCGCGGGCGGCATTGAGAGAAACCGTGAAATTCACGCCCGTTTTCTCTTTGTTCTCGTCGCGCGACACCATGAGAGGGATGTGGAGGCGCCGAGCTTGCGCTTCGGTCGTGGCAACACAAACGAGACCACCTCCGTGTTTGATCATCGTCGTTATCGCCCGCGGAGTAACAGCATCGGCCGCAATATAGAGATCGGCTTCGTTCTCGCGCTTGGGACTATCCACGATGATAAGCATGTTGCCCTTTCTCACCTCGGCGACAGCTTCGGGAATGGTGCTGTACGTGCTCATACAGTGGACAAAATCTCGATCATCCTAAGCGCCGAGTATGCCGCCTCGACACCCTTGTTCTCTCTCTTACGGGTTGCGCGCTCCATGGCATCAGCAAGATCGTACACGGCGAGCACCTCGAAGATGACGGGGATTTCATACTGAAGCGATACGTCCATGCACCCGCGCGCGCACTCATTCGCGATCTGCTCGAAGTGGTATGTCTTTCCCTTCACGATGGCGCCGAAGACAACCAGCGCGTCGTACTCGCGCTTGGCCGCTAGCTTCTTCGCAAGGAGCGGAATCTCCATAGAGCCGGGCACTCTGAACACATCAACGTTTGCGCGAGGCACTCCTTTGCGCTCGAGCGTCGCAATGCATCGCTTTTCAAGCTCTCTCGTGACTTCCTCGCGGAACGAGCTCCCGATGATTGCAATCCGCACCCTCTTTATTGATTTCTCCTTTTCCATGGTGTTTACTTCTGCCTTCTGCCTTTTGCCTTTTGCCTCGCAAACACGTACTTCGCAAGCACGTCCGCTTCGATGTTGGCTCTATCTCCGACCTTCATCGTACGAAATGTGGTGTTGTCCCAGGTATACGGAATAATGCCGACCGTGAAGTAATTTTCCCCCGCCTCGACAACAGTAAGCGAGACGCCGTTTACCGCGATAGATCCTTTCTCGACGATGTATTTCGAAAGCTCGCGAGCGATGGAAAATTTCAATAGGTGACCGTGTCCTTTCCGCACAACGCTCACGAGTGAGCCAACTTCATCCACATGACCCTGAACAATGTGACCAGAAAGAAACGAGGCGGGCGTGGCAGGAAGTTCGAGATTTACAAGCACGCCGCGAGGTATGCGGCCGAGCGTTGTTCGTCGTGTCGTTTCCGGCATGAGATCGGCTGAGAGCGCGCGCTTCGTCTTTCCGACGACGGTAAGACACGCACCGTCGACGGCGATGCTATCGCCACGCTTGAGCTTTCGGAGGAGCGATGAGTCCGCGCGCACCGAAAAGCGCGGCGCTCCTCGCTCGACGATTCCCGTTTCTGTGATGATTCCTGTGAACATACAAATGAAAAGCCCCGTTCGTTCGGGGTTACACACATCCACCCAAAATGGGTATCTGTTTCCTTCTTTCCCTACTACGCTCGCCTTCGGCGAGCTTCGAAGGGTCCTGCGTAGCTTTAGGCGAAGCAGGACATCCCGACTATACGGTCGGTCGCGGGATCTAACCGCAGTCGTTCCCGCTCTTTGCGAACAAAGGGCGAGATCGCGGACTCATCTCCCTTTCGGAGCGTTACCGCCGGTCATGACTTGCACAAAACCCCGAAGGAACAGGAAAAGTGTATCATAATATGAGCCGAAGGGGAGGATCGAACTCCCGACCCACGCTTTACGAAAGCGTTGCTCTACCACTGAGCTACTTCGGCAATCGAGCCAATCCTACGCAATTTTGAGCTTTTTTCCAGTGTCATGCTCACCCGTGGGGCAAGGGCGCCCGTTGCGGAAATGCACCGGCTCATACTGCTTTGCCTTGGCCCACCCCTCCCATCCGCGCGAAAACTGCCGCGAGAGCGGCAAGGATTCATGATCAGCCTCCCTTATCCCCTTATTCTAGTTTTTTGCAAAACACTAGAATAGATTCTGCGCGAGGCGTCAGTTTGTGCCGCACAGCGCTCCCCTCATTGCGCTTGAGAACGAGCCCTGCTATCGCGAGCTTGCGTACATGATCAGAAGCGTTTTCATATCCGATATTGAGCCGCTTGGAAATCTCCTCTACAGACAATTCTGGCTCACGCTTAAGAAGATCCAATATCTGAAGTCGTCGGTGATTGGCAAACCCTTTCACGATCCGCTCAAGCTTTCTGTAGGTACCATCAGTTGCCATATCGCTATTCTACCTTATGCTAATGTTTTGCAAAACACTAGCATAGAGCACGTATGATTGAAAATAAGGCGAGCAGAATTGAGTTCAATATTTGAGCCGGAGGGGAGAATCGAACTCCCGACTTTTCCCTTACCATGGGAACGTTCGTACCACTGAACTACTCCGGCTTCACGAGCGATACTATCACGCTACTGCGTACGTTCTCAATTCCTCAATCACCGGCGTGATGGCAGCATCGTTGATATGTTGGGGCGTAATGCTCACCTCCGCAAATATCTGCTCCTCCAATTCCTCGGCAGCTTTTGAAAGCCGCGCGTAGCCCTCTTCCGTGTAATAGTTTTTGCCGCTTGCGACGTATCGAGATCGCGCTTCTTCGAGCCGTTCTCGCAAAGGGAGGATCCCGTACGGACCGACTCTTGTGTCTGCATATTCACAGATTTTCTGCTCATACGAAGCCGACGCCACGATTGTGTCGAGGTTCGAAAAACTAACGCTATCAATGTAGCTGATCGTAGCGGCCGGCAGGCCGATTTCTTTTGCAATGGCAACGTTTGCTTCATGGGTGTTCTTCCCGTACTTTTTTATAAACGATGCCTTAACTCCTTCCCAGTACTCCAACCCTTTGTCGGCACGAAAATCGGGAAATTTCGTCAAATCAGACTTGATAATGTTGCCCATGTCGTGAAAGAGACATGCCAGCACAACATTTCGCTCATCGATGGGTTTGTCGAGGTTGTCGCAAATCAGTTTGGCGACCGCTGCCACCCGCAGCTGGTGGAGCTGCAGCGAGGGCATGATTTTATACTCAGCGTAAATATCGGCAGGTGTTCTCACTGCACGATTCTATCATTTGCGCGCTCGACCGGATTTGAACCGGCGATCTCGTCCGTGACAGGGACGCGTGTTAACCGGGCTACACCACGAGCGCATTCGGATACATGGCCTGGATTGCCTTTTGGAAAATACGATACTTCCGAGGCAAATACAAACCTGTAGCAGGGACAGTATTATACATGAGCTTGTAGAGAGCAAGACTATCACGAAGGAGATTTTTAAAGATCTCCTTGCTCCCTATTTGTAGCTGGTAACTATTTCTCCATTTCGGATTCTTTGGGCAGGAGCCGATTTTATGGTTCGACCCACGCAGATCGCGAACGTCGAACAGCAATTTTTTGTCACAGCTATAGAAGGCGATAAAATGCGCCCCTCGCCTATTTCGTA
>CAYRQI010000033.1:0-1514 GCA_964426425.1 uncultured Candidatus Saccharibacteria bacterium
GCGCGGCTTCCAAAAGTTCCCGAAGGCATTTCGGAAGCCGATCGCGTGGATGAAAAAAATAAACCCACCGATCGCGCGCGCAGCGCGTTTTCCATTCTCTTGTGGCAACGAACCCTATCTCGACCAGCGCTTGACGTTGCTTCATATGAGAGCGCTCTCGAAGAAGCGATCGGCGCAGAGGCGCTCCTGAAGCTCAAGAAACTTCCCGAGACCGAACAAGAGACGCTGCGATTTGCCGCGGAGCACATGTTCGGTCACAGCTTGGCTCTGAAGGCCGAAGCCGATGCGCTTCTCGAGGTGCTTATGAAAGAACGTCTTTCCCGCGAGCTTCTCGAAGCGACAGCGGCGCTGAAGGCGGCAGAGGATCGCGGCGACGAGCAGGAAGTGGCTGTGTATATGTCTGTGTGTAACGTGTTGACAAGGCGCATTGCAAGACTACACGAAGTGTTGTAGGGTAAGCCACTCGGCCTTCCTGCGTCTTCATGGTGAATACACGCAGGGGGCTTGTTCGTAGGCACGCAGTCTCCTCAAGGGGAAGGGGAGAGTTTGTGCGCACTTACACAAATCTATGGCAAAAAGGAAGGGGATAAAGAAAAAGAAAATGAAAGTGCGGGCATCGAGCCGTGCGCGGCGGGCGCCTCGCACTCCACTGCGCGCTCGACGTGCGGAGCACAAGGTCCGCGCGAGGAAACTTTCGCGCACGGAAAAGGGAAAGAGGAAGTCTGTTCCGGCGAGGATTTTGGGTGGCAAGGCCGCGCGGAAAGAGCACGAGAAAGTAGAAATGTTGATCAGGCTCGGCAAGGAGCGCGGCTACATTACGTACGACGAAATTCTTCGTGAATTTCCCACCATCGAGAACAATGTCATTCTTCTCGACGAGATGTATGAGCGCTTTGGCACGGCGGGCATCGATGTCTTGGAAGGCGGTGGCATGCTCGAGGATACTTCTGCAGATGAGGTACTCGAGCGAAAGAAATTGCAGCATCGCCGGGCCGATTCGAGTTATGACTCGGTGCAAATGTATTTGCGCGAGATCGGGCAGTACCCGCTTCTCACAGGCGATCAAGAGAAGGAACTCGCGAAGCGCATCATTGAGGGTGACGAAGAGGCGCGCTCGATTTTGGCACGCTCCAATCTTCGCCTCGTCGTTTCTATCGCGAAGAAATACGTGAACCGCTCGCCCGATCTTACACTCCTTGATCTCATTCAAGAAGGGAACCTCGGCCTTTTTAAGGCTGTCGATAAATTTGACTACACAAAGGGCTACAAATTCTCGACCTACGCGACGTGGTGGATCAGGCAGGCGATCACCCGGGCGCTTGCCGACCAATCGCGCACGATCCGCATCCCCGTGCATATGGTTGAAACGATCGCGAAGTATAAGCAAAAAGTGAGAGAGCTCTCCCAGCATTTGGGACGCGATCCGCTGCCTGAAGAGATTGCTACTGAAATGGGCATTGAGGTAGAGAAGATTTATACCATTCAGAAGATCAATCAGGACACTGTTTCGCTCG
>CAYRQI010000033.1:1524-9821 GCA_964426425.1 uncultured Candidatus Saccharibacteria bacterium
CCGAGCAGATGATGGAAATTCTCGATGAGCTTTCGCCGAAGGAGCGGAAGATTCTGGAAATGCGCAACGGTCTTAGTGACGATGGCATTTGCTACACGCTCGAAGAAGTCGGGCGTGAGTTCGGCGTTACGCGCGAGCGCATCCGCCAGATCGAAGCCAAAGCTCTCGAGCGCATCCGCTTCCACGAACGCGCGAAGCAGCTGAAGAGCTATTAGCTTCTCGAGAAGAACGGAACGCGCTATTGCCTCTTCCTAAGCTCGAGGATGAACGGCGAGCCGCTCCGAAAGAGTCCGCTATCTTCGACAGCCGGGTCTCCTTCATCCGTAATGCATCTAGATGGTGTCTCCCCAAGGGCAGACTGGACATTTCGCTTACTCCATATAAAGTGGGGCGCATTATGTCCGATCTCGATAAACCAGATATGCACAATTCTGCAGAAAGGATAACCCCGATGTTGTTGGCGGAGGCACAACGGTACGTAGATAAAAACTATAGGTTAATACCAGAAAGCGAGATACGAAATCCAAACGCAGGCAACATCGAGTGTATCGATGATAGGGCAAGACGAACACCGGAAGAGCAGCGAAGTGGCTTCCTCACCCTTAGCGACAAGCATAAGCGGCGGGAGTCCATTGCGTTTCCGGGTGGCGCGCTGTGTCTTTGTGCCACTATCCTCTCTGCGATCAATTCCCGCCTCATTTCACGCTGGAGGGCTCTAAGCAGTCCCCGCGCAGATGAGGCACTACGAAGATTCGATTTTGATAACATGATGAAATTCTTTGAGCAGCAGTTGAACGGCATGAGTTGTCATACGGACGATGCGCACGAAAATGATCCGCTTGCTTGTGCGGGGTGCGGACACGCCATGGCGCTACTCTCCACCAAGGATTATGGGCTCGGGGAAGAGTGGACCCAGAGCATGCGGCAGTACGCGACCGGGTTGAAAGAGCGCGTACATGAACCGGGTATTACTATTTATTCGTACGCCGGTGCACATAAGGCGCGAGCGGTGCTTCGGATCTTGAGTGATCCCGGAAACGGACACCTGTTATCCATTCCTCCCAATGATGGCACCGACAATGTGTTCATCATCAACGAGGTTGAAGATCTGAAGATTCTCCTTGATCTCTCTTCGGCGTTCTACACGGCGTTTCAAAGTGATTTCGAGGCTCTCGGCGTATCCAGAAGCGAGCTTATCGCTCATACCCGTTCCATGTACTATACGCAGGTCCGGCTTAGCGCGGGCAAGCTTGCGGCGGGGCTGCCTGTTTTTGATGTGGAGCCCACGAATGGGAAGATAACGGTAAAACAATCGCGTCTAAAATATTAGTTGCTATACTCGGACCGATGGCATACGGGCCGGAGTTTGATGATCTTGAGGATCTGCTTGATGGGGCAGACGAGACGGAGGTGGAGCTCGTGGAGGGGGCGGGAGCGAAGCTGCCGATTACCCACTGGAGCTTTTCTTCGCTCATGTCGTTCCTGCGCAATCCTCTCGCGTGGTACAAGCGCTATGTGGAGCATGTCTACGACACGCCCTCCACTCCTTCGTCCATTATCGGCCGCGCAGCGCATGTGGCGCTGCAGCATTATTATGGTGGGATAGGGAAGGAGGGGGCGGTCGATCTTGGGCTCGAATATCTTCGGAACGTTCCTGATTTTGAGATCAACTTCGGCAGATCGAAGAGTCGGCGCGAGAAGAAGGAAAAGCGCGCGGCGATAGAGCGCGAATATGTGCAAGCGGTTGGTTTCTATCTCGAAAAGCCCCCGAGGTATAAAAACATTCTTGGGGTAGAGGTCAAGGCACTCGCAAAGCTCGAGGGTCTTCCGATTCTCATTAAAGCCATCTCTGATCTCGTCGTCCAATCGCCGCAGAGGGGCGCTGTGGATATCGTCGATCACAAATTCGTCGATTATTTCAGCCAGTATCGCGGGGATAAAACGCTTTTCGTCATCCAGGCGATCTTCAACTACTATACGGTGAAAGAGCATTTCGGACGCCCGGTGCGCCGCTTCATCGTGCAGGAATGCAGGAAAAAGAAGAATAAAGACGGCTCACCGCAAATGCGGCGGTATGTCATTGATTTCAGGAATTGCAAAGATGAATTTGTGGTCTTTCACCGCCTCCTTAAAGACGCGACGGAGGAGATTATGCGGCCGCGCGCCTACCTCCCGAACCCATCTGACATGTTCGAAGGAGAAAATTCTTTCGACATCTACCGTCTCGGCCTAGCCGAGTAGTATCAGTCATCAGTCTCAGTTATCAGAGAATACGAGCTGCGCAGGGAGTGTCTACTGAAAACTGAGAACTGAAAACTGTTCCTAGAGTTGCGCGTCGATTGCGGCTTTGAAGGTGCTTAGTTCTTCGGCGCCGGGGATGAGCGTCGTGCCCGTGATGACGCCGGGCGTGCCCTGAATGCCGAATTTTGCGCCTTCATTCCGGTCTTCCTCGATGAGTGCGAGATATTCTTCGCGCTTCTCGGCAACCTTTTTCTTGAGCGCATTTGCATCGAGGCCGGAAATCGTGCGGATGAGCTTGAGGATGGAATTTTCATCGCCAAAGCCCCCGTTTTCCTCATCCTGCGCCTTGAACATAGCTTCGTGCCACTCATAGAATTTGTCAGGATAGAGCTCCCACACTGCATGTTTATAGAGGGCTGCAGTCAGAGAGTCTTCGCCGAGAAATGCGTAATCTTTGAAAACGATCTTGAGCTTGCCGGTATCGACGTACTCCTTCACTAAGACCGGGAGCGAAGGCTCTATGGGAATCTGCGGTATGCCGCCGACGTCGAGCGCTTTGCAGAAGGGGCATTGATAATCGAACCAGTAGACGAGTGTCACCGGAGCATTTTTGTCGCCGAGCACCGGATCGTCTGCTTGGATTGTCACATCTTTGACATTGACAGGCGGGAGCACACGCTCGGGTGTGCCGGAGCCACCGCGGTTTACATTTGAGAAATATACCGCGCTCGCGACCAATGCGCCCGCGACTATGATCGCGATCGGGATTGAATATTTTTGAAGAGTGTCCTGTGTTTCGGGCATAGTCGAGCAAGTATAATCTACCGGCTGCGCACTTTCAACTTGGTTTGTCGTTTCTTGTTGATTTTCGGAAGGCGGATCATGAGAACGCCATGGCGCTCGGAAGCTTCGGCCAAGTCAACATCGACTTCCTCTGGAAGAAGAATGGTGCGGGAGAATGGGCCCCAATAGAGCTCGCGCTGGAAGTAGTGCTCCTCGTCGACTTCACGCTCCTCTTCCCGCTGGCCGGAAATCGTGAGCATCTCGCGGGTGAGTGAAATATCGATGGAATTGGGGTGCACCCCCGCAATGAGTGCTTTCACGACAATAGCATCCGATGTCTGGTAGACATCAACGGCAAGCTCTCCTGCGGGCTCGTCCTGCTCCCTGCCATGTGGCGCAAGATGCGCGTGCCGCTTCTCGGCTTCGCCTTCAAAAACAGCCCGTGTTGCCTTCGGGTCTTCAAAGAAGTTGTCGTAATCGTCGTTTGCACCGGTTAGTTTTGAGAGGAAGCCTTTGACCATGGTTTTTATCGTAGAAACTTGCTCTTGAGTATGGGATGAATTCTTTTTATGTATTCTAGCACAGCGAGAAGCACTACAAGCCCAATCCACACAAGTCCGAACGTGCGCAGGATGTGTTCTTCCGCCGTATTGAGTATAAGGAGATTGAAGAGCGAGTGCAAAGCACTCGCGAGGATAACTCCAGTGAGGGCAGCTACGAGCTTCGAGCGGCGAGACTTGTAGAAAGAAAATGCGAGGGCAACGCCAATGACCGAGGACGAAAGCACATGGAGAAGAGTTGCACCGACGAAGCGCAGATTTCCGGTGAGTATAGTCTGCACGAACGTTTCGCCCGAAAGAGGGGAGAGGAGAAATAGCGCGTTTTCAAGAGCCGCGAAGCCGAGAGCCACGGTGACCATGTAGATGACCGGATCGATCGGTTCGTCATCGTCGCGACGGGAGAGTACCGCGACACGGGCTGCTATATATTTCATCACTTCTTCAGTTGCAGACCACGCGGTGAAAATAAGTGTTTGCGAGATAAGAAATGTCGCGATGAATTTCTGGATCGGGATCACAACAACAACCGCGACCATGCCGGCAAAGAACGCGAGCGCGATGAGCTTTCGCGGCTCAGGATGCTGGGCATCTTCCCGCTGCCAAAACCACAACCACGCAAGGGCGGGGAACACGCCACCTGCGAGCGCTGCGAGAATAGGCGCGATTTCAGGCATTCTTGCTATTGTACTGCGGCCAGCGTGCGACCATGAGACAGTCGGCTTCCTTCTGTGGAAGTTCCTGCCAGATTGCTTCGGTGACAAAGGGCATGAAGGGGTGGAGAAGTTTCAACGACATCAGGAGGATCTCATAGAGGGCCGCCGCCCGCCCGCGGCGGGCGGCGGCATCAGCGCCCTTCAATATTGGCTTCGACTCTTCGAGTATCTCTGCCGCGAAACGATCCCACACGAAGTGGTAGAGCACGTCGGCTGCGAGATCGAGGCGAAATTTGTCGATGTGTTCAGAAACGCTTTTTGCCACCTCGCGCGCTTCATCTATCAATTTCTTGTCGGTTTCGCTCGTTTCTCCCATGTCGCCCGCGTATTCAAGTACGAACCGGCTGATGTTCCAGATCTTGTTCGCGAAATGCTTGTAGCCACGCACGCGGTCTTCAGAGAGCTTTATGTCATTGCCGGGCGGGGCGCCGATGATTAAAGACAGCCTGGCGGCGTCGGCGCCATATTTTTGTGTCATCGCCAACGGATCAATGATATTGCCGAGCGACTTACTCATTTTCCTCCCTTTCTCATCCCGCACGAGTCCATGCAGGTAGACGTTCCTGAACGGGATATCTCCGAGCAAAAATCCTGTCATGAGGATCATCCGCGCGACCCAGAAAAACAGTATGTCGTACCCCGTTTCGAGCACTGATGTCGGATGATACGTCTTGAGATCTTTTGTTTCATCAGGCCATCCGAGTGTCGAGAAGGTCCAGAGGCCGGAAGAGAACCATGTGTCGAGTGTATCGGGGTCTTGGTGATATTGCGCGGCGCAGAACCTGCATTCTGGTCTCCCGGCGGAGATGATAAGGGGGATGCATTTTTCGATGTCGCTCTCACGACCAGAGATCGGGATGCACTTCGGTTCGTGATACCACACGGGGATCCGATGTCCGTACCATATCTGCCGCGAGATGCACCATGGGCGCAGATTATCTACCCAGTTGTAGTAAATCTTTTCGAATCTCTCCGGAAGAATTTTGATTTGTCCAGACATGACGACGGAGTGTATCCATTCCTTGAGCGTCATCGTTTTCCCGTTCGGGAAGCGCACCGGCTTATCTACCGCGATCCACCACTGGAGTTTCGGCAATGGCTCGATCGTACCGCCGGAGCGGTCGGCTTTTGCAATGTTCATCGGCATTTGTTCTTCTTTTTCGAGAAGGCTTTGCTCCTTGAGCCACGAGACAATTGCTTCACGCGCATCTTTCGTCTTTTTTCCGGCAACCAATGGTCCTGCTGCCTCTGTCATCCGAGCGTGCTCATCGATCACCTGAACGAGGGGAAGCTTGTGCCGCTGCGCGATCTCCCAGTCGGTGAAGCTGTGCGCAGGAGTAATACCCACAGCTCCTGTGCCGAACTCGGGATCTATCGCCGTGTCGGCGACAATTTTTAGCGAGAGTTTTGTTCCCGCAAATTCGACAGTGAATTGTTGCCCGATGAATTTCTTGTACCGTTGATCATCCGGATGAACGGCTACAGCCGTATCACCTACTTTCGTCTCCGGGCGCGTGGTTGCTATCGCGACGGGGAAATCTTTGCTGTAGCGGAATGTGTAGAGCGTCCCGGTTGTTTCTTCATATGTCACTTCGTCGTCAGATACGGTTGTTTGGCCTTTTGGATCCCAATGTACGATACGATTGCCGCGGTAGATCAAACCGGCATCGTACATTCGTTTGAATGCTTCCTGCACGGCGCGACTGCGGGGCTCGTCGAGCGTGTACGCCTCGCGGCTCCAATCAACGGACGCACCCATCACTTTGATCTGGCTCACGATGGTATCGTGGCTTTTCTGCGCGAAACTCTCGACTCGTTTTAGAAATTCTTCTCTGCCAAGGTCGTGGCGCGTTTTATCTTCTTTTCTCTTGAGTTCTTTCTCGACAACTGATTGTGTGGCAATTGCGGCGTGGTCGGTGCCGGGAAGCCAGAGCGTTCTACACCCTCGCATGCGGTAGTAGCGGATAAGAATGTCTTCGATCGCGAGCATTGCCGCGTGGCCCATGTGGAGCGTTCCTGTCACGTTCGGTGGCGGAAGCACTATCGAATAAGGCTTGGCATCTGGTTTTGTTACGCCCTTTTCGATGCAGACGTCCGGATTCGCATATCCGCTCTTTTCCCACAGCTCCAAAATTCTCGGCTCCTGCGCGGCAGGGTCGTAGGGTTTGAGAAAGATTTCCGGCGCCTTTGAGGGCTCCATTCCCGCTAGATTAGCATAATTTCAACTTCCCGTTTGCTTTGAGGTTTGCGGGCTCGGCACATCCGCCAACCGGCGGATTTTTGAGCGCGTGGAAGTAGCCGGCGAGCGCGATCATAAGGGCGTTGTCGGCGGAATATTCCGGCGGACAAACGAGTAACCTTACACCTTGTTCTTGCAACCTTTCACCTAGCACCCGCCGAATATGCCTATTGGCAGAAACGCCGCCACCCATGACGACGGCGTGAGCGCCGTACTCTTCGACGGCGCGCAACGTTTTAAAAAGAAGGACGTCGGTCACCGCGTCTTCGAATTCGCGGGCGATTTTTTCCCTGTCGAGTGATTGTAATTCGTGAGATTGCAGGTAGCGTTCGACGGCTGTTTTGAGGCCAGAAAAAGAGAAGTCATAGTCGCTGGAAGTTACCATCGGTCGAGGCAAGGTCATCAGCCGAGGCAGAGCATTGCGCCGCGCGCAATCGGCCAGTCGCGATATTTCCGGTCCGCCCGGATAAGGGAGTCCGAGCAGTCGGGCAACTTTGTCGAACGCTTCGCCCGCGGCGTCGTCCCGCGTTCGGCCGATGTATTCATATTTCCCGAATGCTCGCATCAACAGTAATTCTGTATGCCCGCCTGAAACGAGAAGTGCGATTGTTGGAAAGTTAAGATCGACCAATCTGCCGTATGCTTGATTTACAGATGATTGATTTACGAAATCAATCATGGAGATAAGAATATGACCCTCCATGTGATTCACTGGCACTATGGGCACGCCCCACCTCTTCGATAGCTCCTGCGCAAATGTGATGCCTTGCCAGAGGCACGGCTCGAGGCCTGGGCCAACGGTGACCGCAATTGCGTCAGTCGCATCGACATCGGAGGTCGATAGTTGCTGTAGCAGTTTGGGGAGATTCTTGGCATGCTCACGCTTCGCGAGCGCTGGAAAGATGCCGCCGTAAGACGCGTGGATTTTCTGCGAACTCACAACATTGGCAAGAATCGAAAATCGAAAATCGGATCCGAACGAGCCCTGCGCCTCAATTAGCGCGATTCCGGTATCGTCTGCCGAAGTTTCAATGCCCAACACTTTCATATGAGGTTCTGATGTAAAGTGGATATCAGAGTATGCACATCCCGCCCCGTAGCCATCGCCGCAGGCGATGTGGTACCGGGGTCGTCCGCGGATGTTTCTATTCCAAGGATTTTCATGTGTTGAATACTATGCGAAAAAGCGTTATTCTGCGAGGCGATGCGCGGTTAGCTCAGTTGGTTAGAGCGCGCCTTTGACGTAGGCGAGGCCGGGGATTCGAATTCCTCACCGCGCACTTGGAAACGCTTAAACTCTCGAAAACAAATCTGGAAACATGCGCCGCTCGCGCGGCCGACGTTTTGCGCGCGGGTGGCGTCGTTCTCTACCCGACTGACACGCTCTACGGCCTTGGCGCAGACATATTTTCGGATGCTGCGGTTGATACAATCTACGCGATTAAAGGGCGAGACGAGCGAAAGCCCATTCATTGCATTGTTGCAGATATTGAGATGGCGAAGAAGTATGGGGAGTTTGATGAAATCGCGCTTCTTCTCGCAAAAGAATTTTGGCCCGGCGCGCTCACGCTTGTTCTCAAAAAGAAGCAGGGGATCGACACCGGCATCGGGCGCGGGACCAAAACGATAGGCATTCGAATCCCGAACAATGAGTTCTGCCTCGCGCTCGCGCGCAGGTTCGGCAAGCCCTACACGACGACGAGCGCGAACATTTCAGGAGAAACGCCGCAACGCAGTGTCGCGGCCATTCTCGCCCAACTC
>CAYRQI010000034.1:0-1608 GCA_964426425.1 uncultured Candidatus Saccharibacteria bacterium
ATTTAATCAGCCGTATGGGCTTTTGATACTTACCTACGCGCTCTTGCGAGATAAACACCGGTCCGCCGTCTTCGAGCTTGATCGCGAGCGCAACTACGGAATAGAACGGAAGCGAGATGATTCCCAGCATGATCGAGAGCGCAATGTCGATGGCGCGCTTCAACACCCCATAGACACGCGACGCGTTCACGCTCGAGAGTACCCACTCGTAGGTAATGAGTGAGAGCGGTACGCGATCGAACACCTCTTGGAAGAGCTCAATGGTGTCGATGATCACAAACCGCTCCTTTTGGAACACCGTGCTATACATGATAGGACGTGCCACTTTGAAGGCCTGGTCAGAAAAGTCTACGACCAAAAACGTAACGTTGTCCTCGTCCGTTAGCCGGAGTGCCTGTTGGATGATTTCGTGCGAGGCGGTCTGCGACGTGTCGATTACCTGTACGAACGTAAACGGCAGGTTAGCATCACTCGCTACCTCTTGCGCAAGCAGTTTCGCGTCCTGGCCAGATGCGATGAGAATGCCTTTCAGCTTGCGCCCTCGCAAAAGTCTCGGCAAGTGCGAGAAAATCGGAACACGCCAGAGATAAATGAAGATCGATGAAATGAGGAGGTAGAGTGCGAGTATGGTCTTTGGCGCAAGGCCGAATGCGGGGACGAGAAAAAAGAACAGTGCCGCGAGGAGTACGTTGATAAGCTGCGCGTAGAAGATAGTCGTCGGTAGCTTGCTCCGGAAAAGCCGCGTGTGTCTTCCGTACAAGCCGGCAAGAAAGAAGACGCCGAGCCATGCGACAAAGAGGAGCGAGAATGGCGTAAGGTGCGCAAGAAAGAGTTCCTGGTCGGGGAAAGCCCCGTAGCGAACAAGGAGCGTCAGCCACAGTGAAATCCCAAATACCGCAACATCGCCAAACAAGAGGACGACGTACTCACGCTTCCTCACAAGACTCATACGTTGTATGATTATGGCACAAAAAAAGCCATGAAACAAGCGATGAATCAGCGGCAGAGAATTCTCTATCTCATCACAAAAGCAACGTGGGGCGGGGCACAGCGATACGTCTACGATCTGGCAACAAATCTGCCAAAAACAGAATTTGACGTAATCGTCGCCTATGGTGAACGCGGCAAGCTTGCGGAAGATCTGGCTCTCGCAGGCATCAAACTGCGAGAGATCCCTGCGCTCGGCCGCGACATCGCATTGTATTCCGACATCAAAAGCTTTCTCGAAATGCTGAAAATGCTTAGAGAATTGCGTCCTGCCGTAGTCCATCTCAACAGTTCAAAAGCGGCTGCTTTGGGAGCATTGGCAGCGCGGATCGTCGGAGTGCCAAACATAGTTTTCACTGTTCACGGATGGCCTTTCAAAGAGGAAAGAAATGTGATGATGCAAATGTTCACCTATGTCGCGAGTTGGCTCACCGCGCTTCTTTCACACCGCGTAATCGTCGTTTCCAAAACAGATGAACAGCTCGCGAGGCGCATGTGGGGAATCCGAAAAAAAACACGCTATATCGGCCTTGGCATCGCACCATTCCTCCTGCTGCCACCAGCCGAAGCATTCAAGGCAATGTTCGGCACGCTGCCGCCGGCAAAGCTGCAAAACTCGAC
>CAYRQI010000034.1:1618-9336 GCA_964426425.1 uncultured Candidatus Saccharibacteria bacterium
CACGGCAAACAAAGGCATACGGTATGGAATAGAAGCTGTCGCAAAACTTTCAGAGCGTGGAATCGACGCTGTGTACGTTATCGCGGGAGAGGGTGAAGAACGAAAGATGTTGGAAACATATGCAAAAAAGCTTGGTGTGAACGATCGTGTTTTCTTCCCCGGATTCGTTGAGAACGCGCCACAAAACCTTGCGGGGTTTGACATATTCGTGCTTCCCTCTATCAAAGAAGGCATGCCGTATGTGCTCTTGGAGGCCGAATTTGCTGGCATACCCATCGTAGCAACGTCAGTAATTGACGATGCCTTCGCCAGACGACTTTCGAACATGCGTGTCGTACCTCCGCACGACGCAACAGCCCTTGCAGACGCAATTGCTGAAATATCAAGCCTGCCGCACACGCGTAAAAAACACCCGAAAACGACCGACCTTTCGACAATGGTGCAGAAACACATGTTTCTCTATAGCTTAGACCGCACCGACTAGCTCTGTTTCGTCACGCGCCTGGATGGAAGACCGGGCACGGCGTCGCATGCCCATGAGAATCCCAAGTGCCGCGTACTCGGTGACAAGGTGCGAGCCGCCGTAGCTCATGAAAGGAAGCGTCGTGCCGGTGATCGGCAGAAGACCTATGTTCATGCCAACGTGCACTATAAATTGCGCCAGAAAATACACGGCGATGCCGGAGGCGAAGAGCGAATGGAAATTGTCGCTGCCACGCAGCGCATGTCCCAAAATCCGCACAATGATGATGGTAAACAACCCAAAGAGAAGTAGGACACCCACGAAACCCCACTCCTCTGCGTATGCGGCAAAGATGAAATCTGTCTCGTATTCGGGCAAAAACTGCAGTTTGGATTGCGTGCCATACCCTACTCCCTTCCCCGTAAGCTCGCCGGATCCGACCGCGATCGCTGCTTGGTAGGCATTGTATCCGGCGCCCTGCAAATCGCGGAGCGGATGGAGGAATGAAACCACGCGCTCTTTCTGGTACGGCTGCAATCCCCACTGCCAGAGCGCTCCCGAAAGAACAGCTACAATCACAAAGAGTACCGCGAGGTGTCTCCATGAAATACCGGCGACCAGTACGACACCAAGCCAGATGGCAGCCACGATTATTGTGCTCCCGAAATCCGGCTGGAAAAATATGAGTATCATAGCGAGCGTCGCGTAAGCACCGGATACGAGAATGTGTCGAATGTGCGCGATCTCGATGTGCCGGCGGCTGAAATATTTGGAGAGAAGCATCACGAGCACGACTTTAGCAGGATCGGATGGTTGTACAAAAAAGAGACCGAGGTTGAAACGCTCTTGCGCACCTTTCACGACAGTACCGAGCAGGAGTACAAGCCCAAGGAGTATGAGGATGCCGCCGTAGAGCAGGGCGACAACAGGCGTGCGTCGCAAAAAGTGGTATTCGGGCACGCTCGCCACAAAGAAGACGAAAAATGCGAGCGCTACCCAAATGAGCTGACGCTCGAAGAATGCTCCGCTGATTGGCGGATTCTCCGGGAACGAGTGCATCGTAACAAGTCCGAGCAGTGATACCGAAAGCGCTGCACCAAAGAGGAACCAATCGACGTGGCCGAACATCCGAGCCCCCTGTTCGGCTCCGCTTTTGATCGTGGAGATCATAGCTACTAGAAGGGCGGCAGCAGAGACAGTACATCGATGCGCCCGACAATCGCCGTAAATGGATCAGGCCACGTGAAGATGATCTCACGTTCCTCATTTGGTGCGAGTCTCGGGAGCGTTGTCCCGGAAGCCGCAATGGCGTTGCCTGCGGGATCAAAGACAACAGCAACGAACAAAGGGTTAAGTACGGGGGCGACAGAAATGTTTTTGACCCGCGCGCTCAAGCGCGGCGTCGATTCGGGAGTCATGACATTCTTATTGCTGACGACAAGCGCACTGGCAGCATTCTTCAGGCGTTCCCATACCGGAGCCGAGGTAAATTCAAAATACGTTCGAGCTACCGTGCGGTTTCCGGTACCGACCGCTCCCTCAAAAACAGGTGTGATTCCGCTCGGCATAATGAACGTCGTCCCTTTGCGTTCAGCAACTAGCACATTGCGCTCGTCGTAGAGACCGAAGCGGTAGTTGATCTTCTGAACACCAGCGCCTTCGTTCGGATTTTCGATATAGGCAACCGCACTATAGAGACCGCCGCGCACCGGAAACGAACGCGACCAAAGGATCGAGCTGGGACCCAAGAATCGCTCGTCGAGAATCGGACAGGGTCCACCTTTGTCTATTCCCGTTTCTTCCTGATTTTGTTTGCCGTCACTGCATGATGGTGGCTCATAGATCCAGACGGCCATCGGAATGCCGACAACAATCGCGAAAAAAAGAAATACACCTCCCGCATACAACCACCGCCTCTTCGATGCCCATGACATTGCAGTAAGTATACGGCAAAGCAGTTACTGTTGCTCCCTTTGTTCTGGCGACTGGCTACTCTCGCGTTTCCACTACCATTGCCCCTACCGAGCTTAACTTCCGAGTTCGGAATGGGATCGGGTGTGACCTCGGCGGCGAGTCACCAGAACAAAAAGAGCAATACCATCATTGAAAACGAAGAGCCCTGCCTGCCGGCAGGCAGGGACACAAAACTGCTTTACAACAGCTTCGCATCCCCGGACACAACTAGAATCTTAGAAAGCAATTTTATCCGCCACACGCTTTTGCGTGTGTCGGACGCGACTCCCACAATTCCTTTCGAGAGTTCTGTCGGATTATTAGTACGCCTTGGCTCAAGGGATTGCTCCCCTTCCACCGAGCGCCTATCAACGTGGTCATCTCCCACGATCCTATAACGATTCCTCATCTTGGAGTTGGTTTCCCGCTTAGATGCTTTCAGCGGTTATCCGTTCCCGACATAGCTACGGGGCGTTGCGACTGGCGTCACAGCCCCCAGACCAGCGGTCAGTTCAAAGAGGTCCTCTCGTACTATCTTCGAATCTCCTCAAGAATCAACGCCTACAGCAGATTAAGACCAACCTGTCTCACGACGGTTTGACGATTCTTCACTCCCTCTATTACTAGAGGATCAGACTATACCTTTCCCACACTTTCAAATAAACAACGAGATGTTCGATTTCCTCGCTTCTATCTGAAATGCTTTTATGTTCCTAGTTTCTTTCCAACTAGAAAGTGAGGGACTGACGTGTTAGCTACTCCAGCCTGTTGCTCGGAATAACTCCAGCGCGCTTGCGCTAAGTCGTTACGGGGATATGCAATCTTATAATTCATTGTCGGAATGATGAACGGCGCGATTATTTCGACGAGCTTTTCATAGCCCCACCGATTAATAGCAATTTTGTGCTTCGTTCTATCCTTTACGATCGTTGCCGGAATATCGAATCGGTCACGCAACATTTTCACAACCCGCTCTTGCTCTTCCATTAAAAAGCAGTGCGTGTTGATCGTTGCTCCACTTCCGGTATACGAACCGTCATCCATAAACCACACTGCGAGCATTCTCGGATTTAGAATGTTTTCAATGCCTTCGGGAAATACCTTGACTTTATCGTGGTAGAACCATTGATAAAGCTCACTTAAGATCGGAAATGTCTTTGTGTGAAAATACCACGAATAATGATCTTTGTTCTTTTTCGGATCATGCCAGGTCATTACTCGCCTCGGTTCTTTCGAACACAGATTTTCCAATACTTTGTACTTCCAGAACACGTATTCTTTTTGCACATCACTCTGATGTACTCGCAATCGTGCGCTTGTAGGATATCTTACGCCCGTGGAACGACATTCCAATCGAGCATCTCCCAACACTGAACCAATGATCGCTTCGATTTGAAGCGGTGAAAGTTCAGATTGCAATCTTCCCACGGGATTATCCATTACTTGAATTATATCAAGTATTCGGACTCCCCCGTTATGAGTCAGTTTAACTTCGTGAGGTTGTTCATACCTCATCTCCACTATTGTTGTAGCTTGGTCATGCTACGTTCTCTCGATGATGTGGATCACTGGGCTCAACTTCCGTCTAACCCAGCTCACGTACCTTTTTAAATGGCGAACAGCCATACGCTTGGGAGCTTCTCCACCCCCGCGCTAAGATGAGCCGACATCGAGGTGCCGAACTTCGCCGTCGATTTGGCATTTCTAAATTTCTTTAGAAGATAGACTATACCTTTATCCGTTTCCGGATAGTAGCATCTTATGGTGAGTTTCTTCGGCTTCAGCCGAATGCTTCTACCATCTTCATCCCGCTCTTTCTTCGGAAAGGGCGGGAATCCAGTCGTTACGGGAAAATCTCGTAATGCATGCCTGGAATTCCGTGTTTGATGATGAGATTCCGAACTAGCGGAATACTCTCATCGCGAATCCTCAATCGATAATATTGTTTATCTCGATTAAGCGTCGCTCGAATTCCAAGTGTAGCCTCTAGAACACTTGCGAGTACCTAGTTTTCTTCTTTCGAAAACGACTGCGAATTGATCCGCACTTGTTTTCCATCATGTGTGCCATCGTCCATAAACCATACGCTAAATGTTAGCGGCGTGATCCATGACGCTATGTCGGCCGGAATTATCTTCCGTGCTCCAACATAGAATATCTGGCGTAACATGTCGAAGAATCCGTGAGACACGGTGCGGAAATATATGCTCTGATCTCGATAGAGACTCGGAGCGGAGTTGGTCAGATTTTCCAACTCGCGATATTTCCACTTCACATACTCGCTTTGAGCTACGCTGTGATTCGCCCGAAAAGCGAACCCGCATGTTGTTTGCGCCAGATGACCATCGCCGAGTAATGACCCGATGACGATATCTTGCTGCCGCGGGGAAACCACGACAGTTCGCGCAACACGTGCTCGTAATGTGTCCATGAGACAAGACTTCTTACCCTCGGTATTGCCAAGTGTCACAATTGTAACACTCGGTTCCACCGATTTGAGCTACAGTTTGCCTGCGATTTACACCGCAGGAGAGCCACTTTGACTCTTAGGCGAAACCAGCCTGTTATCCCTGGAGTAACTTTTATCCGTTAATCTTCGGCCGCATCTAATGCGGACCGTCGGTTCACTTTGCTCCGCTTTCGCGCCTGCTCGGGACGTACCCCTCGCAGTCAAGCCACCTTTTGCCAATGCACTATCGGCACGGTTTCCATTCGCGCCTAGGTGACCTTAATAGGCTCCTCCGTTACTTTTTAGGCAAGTACGTTATCAACTTATGCTTCATTGAAGTAATTGGACGCACATATTCTTCGATGAGCGATTCGAATTGTCTCGCTGATTCCGAGGGAATGTACAATCTCCAATACTTCTCTTTTTGCCGATGTTGTATTGCCTTGATCCCAAATCGGGTTTGGAGTGCTTTTTGAACGAGTTCCAAATCCGCTTTTGTGTAACCAAGCGTATGAATTATGTAGCAAAGATGCTTCGCGGATTTCCGCGACCCATCGTCCATAAACCATATCGCAACACTAATCGGCTCGAGCATCTTTTGAATGATCTTCGGCATGCGCTTCCGCTTGCCGTTGTAGAACTGTTGGCCATAGAAACGCAAACTTCCATGCGAATAGGTCGTAAAGCCAATGTTTTGAACGCCATCTTTACGAACTTTCACATACGGCTTTTCAGCAGGAATCCATTCACGAAGCTCTTGAAAGAGCCAGCGCACGTAATCTGCCTGCGCAGAGCCATGTTCGACTTTTAGCCGATAGGTTCTGCCACCATTTTGCGTTTCGAGATGACCATCGCCGAGCAGAAGTCCAACGAGAATCGCACGCTGGCGATCGGTCAACTTCAACTCGAGCTTCCGTCCTCGAATTTCTTTTGTGTTCATGTTGATTGCAACTTTCGTCGCACTTATTGTCGCCAATAAGATCGGACTATATCTTTCCCGATTACTCGGGATCCGACTTATAGTCTCTGAGGGTTTCCCGCTCTTTTTGAAAAGGGCGGGACCTTCCCTGCTGATTGCCTGCATCGGACAGAGATTTTTACCTTTGAGGTACTCTGACATGCGCAGATGTCCCAGCATATAGTCGGATGTGCATCGCTATGTCGCCATAACGAGTCCCCCTTTTATTTTTCTGGTTGCGGATAACAACCTTGGGCGCAGTTAAGGACAGCGCCCCACCGAAACTGCCCACCAGGTACTGTCTCTCCGCGGTTTCTCCGCAGAGGTTAGAAACTACAGTCATTAAGAGCGGTGTTGCATTGGCGACTCCACGAGAGCCGAAACCCTCGCTTCAAAGTCTCCCGCTTACGCTACGCAGAACGCCCGTAATCCCAATACCAAGTTGCAGTAAAGCTTCCAGGGTCTTTTCGTCTAGCTGCAGGAAGGCGGCATCTTCACCGCCCATGTATTTTCACCGAGCAAATCCCCGAGACAGTTCCCAAGTCGTTATACCATTCGTGCGCGTCTGAACTTCATGTTCGTTCCAACTATTTCTAGCGGCATGGACTATATCTTCATCCTCGTTTTACGAGGAGCCAACGTGTAGTCTCTACGGGGTCAACTATGACTTCCCTCGGTATTACCATATTTGGATTTCGTAAATCCAAATTTAGGCTTCACCGATACAGTTAGATTTTTCATCGCGATTACTCGCGAAGCTGGCAGAACAGATGCTACCAGACAAGGAATTTCGCTACCTTAGGACGATTCATCTATGTTACTCTGCACAGCATTCGGTAGCACTGTGCAATTCTGAATATCGCTACTCAGTTCGGACTATATCATGTCAAATTTTGCACCCGAGATGTTTCGGACGATATTTGACTCTGGCGTATAGTCTCTGAGGATTTTCTGCAAGCCATTGCTGATAATGGTTGATCTCGTATTTTCTTTTTCTCCCTTTTCCAGAGTTAAGCTGCTCTCGCAACTCAATGATGCTTTGTAATCCTGATTGGGTGTAATGACCACCCTCCAGCATGATTACGGCAACTCTCTGGAAAATTGAGAAGTTCTTCTTTTTCATAGCGGAAAAAAAAGAAAACCGCCTAAAGAAAGGTATGACCCTTTCTGTGATTGCTCGCGGATTGGATACGATATAATACCATACTCCATCTTTTCGATATTGGAATCTTCCGCATCCCAAATATCTTTTAAAAAGAACGAGTACTGTCTTGTCTCTTTGGGAGACATTGAATATCATCACCGGTTTCCATCCGAGCACGTAATCTGATCTTTTAACTAGAGATACTACAAAACTACCTTCCCCATCTGCGAACCCGGCAAGATAATTGCCGACGCGATCGGGAATGTTTTGTAACCATTCTGAACTTTGATTGTTTTTGTCCATGCCTTGTTTGTTGCAATGACATGGCTCACAGAATCTTTCCTGCGGATTGTCTGCATTCACACATTGTTACTGCTTTTTAAGCGAGTAGTGCGAGTTCTAACCAGATGTTCCCGCAATTGGCCAGATTTTATAACTACGACCGTGCCATAGTTATCGCCGACATTGACCGGGGCTTATGAAGTGCCAGCATTCCCGCGCTTGCGCGCGGAAGCACCGACCTCACTTGACCTTCCGGCATTGGTCAGGCATCACCCCCTATACATCCTCTTACGAGTTCGCAGGGAGCTGTGTTTTTGGTAAACAGTCGCCTGGGAAATTTTAACTGCGTCCCTCCCTAATTTTGGGCTCAAGCAAACTCCGTTTGAGTCGCTTAAGTAATGCGTACTTTACTGTGCCGTGACTCTTTAACTTTCGTTCGCGCTGTAATGCGTCGGCTTTCGACCGATAC
>CAYRQI010000035.1:0-8777 GCA_964426425.1 uncultured Candidatus Saccharibacteria bacterium
ATCGCGTATCAGGCTAGCACGATGTGGTGGGGGGTGTCATCGGGATACCCCTATCGTAGAAAATCAGGGAGTGAAGCGACCATGATTTTCACGACCCGGCACCTTTTGTGGCCTGTCATGCTCCCCTCTTGCCGAAAACCTTACGAGAGCGTAGTATCTCACCTAAGTGCATGTTTAAAAGGTGCTGGGTATAAGAATTTTCTAATTTCACTCCGCTCATAACAACTTCCAACATGACCAAACAAGTGAAGCCAGATGTCGAGTCGTTCGCAAGAATACGGGTGGTGGGAGTCGGCGGTTCAGGCGGGAACGCGGTCAATCACATGGTCGTCTCCAACGTGCTGGGTGTCGATTTCATTGCGGTCAACACCGACAGTCAAGATCTCCACAAGAACAAAGCAAAACGGAAGATTCACATAGGGAAAGCGCTCACACGCGGCCTTGGTACCGGCATGAACGCAGATTTGGGAAAGCAGGCTGCTGATGAAACACGCGAAGAGATACAGGATGCGATAAAGGGCTCCGACATGGTGTTCGTCACCTGCGGCATGGGCGGCGGCACAGGCACCGGCGGCGCGCCTGTCGTTGCAAAAATCGCCCGCGAGATGGGAGCGCTCACGGTTGGCGTCGTCACGAAACCATTCAGTTTCGAGGGAGCGCAGCGCGCGCGACTCGCCGATCAGGGCATTTCAGAGCTGCGAAAGGCCGTTGACGCTATCATCGTCATCCCCAACGACAAGCTCCTCTCCATCGTCACGCGCGAGACAGGCATCAAGAACGCCTTCGCGATGTGCGATGACATTTTGAAGCAGGCGGTTGAGGGTATTTCAGATATCATCACGCAAACAGGCATTATCAACGTCGACTTTGCCGACGTGCGTGCCGTCATGCAAAATGCCGGCTCTGCCTTGATGGGTATCGGCACAGGAATCGGCGAGAAACGCGCCGAGGTCGCAGCGCGCGCCGCTATCAATTCTCCCCTTCTCGACGTTTCGATCCATGGCGCGAAGGGTGTGCTCTTTTCCATCGCAGGTAGCGAGGATCTCGGCATGCTCGAGGTGCAGGATGCCGCGAACGTCATCACCGAGGCGATCGATCCAGACGCGAAGGTCATCTTCGGCGCTGTTATCGACCCCTCCCTGAAGAAAGGCGCGGTACGCGTGACGGTAATCGCAACTGGCTTCCCCGAAGCGGTGGCGAGTCGCACGTCGCTCTTTGGCGGCGGCCAGCGCTTTATGCAGAAGAAAGAGGCTGACGTACCGCCAGCAACATTGCGTGAACGGGAGGAAAAGAGAAAGCTACACGACGACAAAGCATCTGCAAAAGGCGGGTCTTCCTACGGAGGAAAAGAGCCCGTGCGCGTTGCCGCGGAAGAAGACGATGACAGCTGGGGAGGATTGCCCTCCTTTTTGCGAAGGAAATAGTGCGTAGTAAGTAGTCTGTAGTAAAATGCAGGCCATGCTTTTTTCTTTTCCGACCATTTTCTACAGTCTACAAACTACAAACTATGTTTGAATTGATTATCGTCGGTGGCGGTCCTGCGGGCACTGCAGCGGCCGTCTACGCGGCGCGGAAACGCCTGAAGACGCTTCTCATCGTTGACGAGTGGGGCGGACAAAGTAACGTTTCTCTCGACGTCCAAAACTGGATCGGCACGCCGTCCATCACGGGAGCCGAGCTCGCGAAAAATTTCCGCGCTCACGTGGAAGCGTATAAGGACAGCTACATCGAGACCCTTTTCCCCGCCCGCGCGACCGCTCTCGAATTGCGAGATGATCTTGTGCAAGTCAGACTTTCACAAGGGAAAAATGAGAAAACAGTCGAGTCAAAGGCGCTCCTTGTGGCAAGCGGAGCGCGCAGGCGCACGCTCGATATTCCGGGCGCGAAGGAATTTGATCAAAAAGGACTCACCTACTGCGCCTCCTGCGATGGCCCGCTCTTTGCCGACAAAGACGTCGCAGTAGTTGGCGGCGGCAATGCCGGATTCGAAACATCGCTTCAGCTCCTCGCCTACTGCAAGAGTGTAACGCTTCTTCACAAGGGAGAAGAATTTAAGGCAGATGAAATCACTGTTGATGCAGCGCTCAAGCACAAGCACATGCGAGCAATCAAGAATGCCACGCCCATTGAAGTAGTCGGGACGCAATTTGTCACGGGGTTAAAGTGGAAGGACGTTAAGAGTGATGAAGAAGCGTTGCTGTCCGTGGAGGGGATTTTTGTCGAGATTGGCCTTTTGCCCAATACAGAGTGGGTAGGAGATGGTTTGGAGAAAAACAAGATCGGGCAAATTGTGATTGACGATAAAACACAAAGAACATCACATCCCCGTGTTTGGGCAGCTGGCGATTGCAGCAACGGTCTCTATCACCAAAACAACATAGCCGCCGGCGATGCCGTGAAAGCACTTGAAGACATCTACGTGGTCCTCCGTCGTCAATAACGACATCGTAAGTCGTTATGCCGTTATAACGACTTACGATGTCGTTATGACCGTTAATGACGGAAATGGCGAACGCCGGTGAAAACCATCGCGATGTTGTGTTTGTCGGCAGCTTCGATCGAGTCTTGGTCTTTTTGTGAGCCACCGGGTTGAATAATCGCTGTTGCTCCTGCTTTCGCGGCTTCTTCGACAACATCGGAAAATGGAAAGAATGCATCTGAAGCCATGACAGAGCCCTTGAGTGATAAACCTGCCTCTTCCACCTTCATTGCGGCAATTTTGGCAGAGACGACACGACTCATCTGCCCTGCGCCGATGCCTACTGTCGCGCCGTCCTTCGCATAGACGATGGCATTCGATTTCACATGCTTGCACACAGCGAATGCGAACTGGAGATCTTTCATTTCCTGCGGCGTTGGCGACCGTTTGGTTACAACCTTCGTCTCGGCCACAGTTGTGTTGTCGCGGCTTTGCACGAGAATGCCTCCCGCGATTGTTCGAAACGTGAGCGATGAGACTTTCGGGTCCGGCATTGAGCCTGTGAGAAGCACACGGACATTTGGTTTCCCCGAGAGAATTTTCAATGCGGCATCGTCGGCCGAAGGCGCGATCACGACTTCGAGAAAAATCTTTACAAGCTCTTCCGCCGTTGCGACATCGAGCGTGCGATTTAGCGCGACGATGCCGCCAAACGCAGAAACAGGATCGCACGCGAGCGCGCGTTTGTACGCGTCCGCCAATGTCAAGGACCGTCCTTGACATGTGGCGGCGCCGCAGGGGTTCGTGTGCTTGACGATCACAACTGCGGGCTCCGAGAATTCCGCCACACACTCGAACGCCGCATCAGCGTCCAAGAGATTGTTGTACGAAAGCTCTTTTCCCTGCATCTGTCTCGCGTTTGCCGCCCCCGGCCGCTCGGGATCGAGCGGATTGTTGTAGAGCGCCGCGCTCTGATGAGAATTCTCGCCGTAGCGGAGGGATGTTTTACGTTCAAGTTTCAGCTCCAGTTCCTCCGGAAGCGCTGAGCTTTCTGTCATCGGTATAGCTTATCACAGCCAGAGCAAGAGACATCGCGGCAATTGAAAGATCACGGAACACCACCTGAAAATTTGGGATGTTGAACACCACAATGCCGACGAGCATCACGGTCGCGATAACACATGGCCACCCTATCCTCCACCCTGAGAGTATCCAGAGAGCAATGACAACCTCCACGACGCCAAAGATATGCAGAAGCAAAAAGTCGGGAAGGTACCCCTTCACGAAGGATGGAAAGTAGCCAATCCACGCATATGGGTCGACAAGAGCATTCAGTGACGGATAGAGAAAGGCGAATGCGACACCCGCGCGCAGTAACAGGTGCACAATCCTTTCAGAGCTCATACTACTTATAGTGAGCCCGGCAGACTACTCAACGACGATCACCTTGCCGGAGATCTGCGCCTTGAGGTGGTCGTGGTAATTCCACGTCCCTGCTTTCTGGAAGGTAAAGCTATAGTCGCCACCGCCTGCGCACTGATCGAACGCGGTGCCCGAGGTATCGGGGCAATGCTCCTGCAGCGAGGTTCCTGCGTAGACCGTATGGGAAGGATGCTGCGCGGAGGCGACCCATAGCTTTCCCCCGCTTGTGTTTCGCCACGTGACGGTGCCGCCTTTTTTGATCGTAATCTCGCCCGGCGAAAAGCTGTCGCCGTTGTAGATAACGGTCGCTGTCGTCGGAGTACCCGGCGCCGGTGTCGGAGTTGGCGTTGGCGTTGACGTCGGCGTTTCTGGCGACGACGCAGGCGTTGAAGTGGAAGAAGACGGAGCGGCTGCGCTTGGCACGCTGCTCTGCCACAAGAAGTATCCTCCCCCAAGAATAATGAGGATAACGAGAGCCCAAAGAAAATTTCTCATATGCGTTGATACCATTGTAAAGACAAACAGTATACCATGGCAGCGCTAAGGCGTTTTCCGACGTATAAACTCGCGCCCGTGGCCGATGTCGGTATTCACCGGAATCCTCTTCTTACAGAGCTCGCACTCACCCTCGTCCCACGATTCGAGATGCAACTTCACGAGCGACTGGAATTCATCAGGATTCCCGACTTGTTCTACAGTAACTCCACCGCGATTGACGATCGCAATCGCGCCGAGAACAGCTCCCCCGGCGCCACGCACGGTCTCAACGACCTTCTTGATCGAGCCACCGGTCGTCGTGAGATCCTCGACAACGAGTACGCGCTTCCCGCTTACGATCTGATCGTATCCGCGCTTGAGAACGAAACCGCCTTGTCCATCCTTGTCGGCATACACGCCGTAGATTTCCTCGCCATGCATCTCGGTGAGGTGGTAGGCGACCCATTGTGAAAGAATCGCAGCGCCTATCGCCGGACCGACGACAGCTTCGATATTTTTTTCAGCGAACCGTTCTGCCATCGCCTTGCAGAGACGGGAAGTGTCGTGCGTGTAGGGATACAGGGCGTCTTTGTTGACGTAGGAATCGCTGTGCCTCCCCGAGGTGAAGACGAAGTGCCCGCTCCGGAACGCGCCGACTTTTTGAAGCAAATCTAAAACCTCCGCTTCTGTCATCATAGGCCCATCATTTTATAACGATTCGCGGATTCTGCTATCAAGCTCTCGCGCTCTCGCGCCCGCCACGTCTGCAAAGTCCGCGCCCTTCGACGCAAAGAGTATCGAGCGCGAGGCATTGACGATGAGTCCCCTGTTTCTTTGCGTAAGACCCGCGCGTATCGTCTTCTCGAGATCGCCGTCTTGCGCGCCGATGCCCGCGACGAGAATCGGCATATCGCCCACAATGTTCCGCACTTCAGCGAGCTCTTCGGAGTACGTCGCGCCGACAAAGACACAGCAGTTTCCTCTCTCGTTCCATCGCTCCGCCGCGGAGCGTGCGACGTACTTGTAGAGCGCTTCGCCACCATCGACCGAGAGATTCTGAAGCTCGCGTGCGCCCGGATTCGAGGTATGGCAAAGAACAATGACGCCTCTTTCCTCACGTTCAAAAAAAGGCTTCAGTGGCTCAACCCCTAAGTAGGGATTCACGGTGATTGCGTCGGCCCGCAGGTGCTCGAACGCCGAGATGGCATACTGTTCGTTCGTCGAAAGGATGTCGGCGCGCTTCGCGTCGAGAATCACGGGAATGTCGGGCGCGACGTCGAGAATGTAGGCGATTGTTTCCCGCAGGGCCGCAAACCCTTCTTCGCCGCGAGCTTCATAGAATGCCGGATTTGGCTTGTAGGCGCAGACTATTGTCTTCGTCGCGTCGACGATGGCGCGATTGAAGGCAACCATTGTCGCCCGCGTGTCCTCCTTTTGCGCAGCATCGGGAATCTTTTCCAAGTCGCTGTCGAGCCCGACGCACAAAAACTTTCTCTCATCCCACTTCGTCTCCAGCAGCTCCCGAAAATCCCGACTCATTGAACTCCATACTATCATGAGCGCTCACGCGAAAAAGAACCATGTATGTTTGCATGCGCTATACTGAACCTACACATGCGGCACACTCTGCACGCGCATGCAAGACGCTACCTTGCCCGAAAAAAGCGAGGAGAGCGGCATATTCTCACCGACATCGGGCTCATTCTGATGAGCGTCCTCGTCGCGATCGTGCTCGCTAGAACGCATGCGCTTACAGAGCTTCTTACCTCGACAAAAGGACTCGAACTGCTCGGCACGTTTGTCGCAGGAATGTTCTTCACTTCCATTTTTACCACAGCGCCTGCAATGGCGATCTTGGGCGAGATCGCCCTCTCGCAGTCGGTTTTTGTGACGGCGTTCGTAGGCGCAGTCGGCTCCGTGCTGGGCGACCTCCTCATTTTCAAATTCGTGCGAGACAGGGTAGCGGCAGATATCCTTGAACTTCTCCGAGAAGAGGGAATGCTCCGGCGTGCGAGAAAGATATTCAGACTCAAGCATTTTCGATGGCTCACGCTCCTTGCCGGAGTTCTTCTTATCGCCTCGCCGCTACCGGATGAGCTCGGAATAGCCCTCCTCGGATTCTCGAACGTGAACGCCCGCTACTTTGTGACGCTCTCGTTCATTTTCAACCTCCTCGGCATTCTCGGCATCGGTCTCACGGCACGAATGCTCGCCGGCGTTTAGATGTTGGCCTTGTTAGAGTTCGACGCGCGGATCTCCTTGTTGATGATCTTCCCAGATGTATCGATCTCATAGAGATGCACTTCTCCCGTGCCAAATTCGAGATCGCTGACTCTCTCGTCGCTCAAGCCCTCCAGATACTTCACGAGTGCGCGGAACGTATTGCCGTGTCCGATAGCAAGTACGTTTTCTCCGCGCCGCAGTTCGGGAAGCATATGTTCTCTGTAATACGGCACGACACGATTGTAGACGTCTTTCATCGTCTCGCCTTCCGGAATGGGATGATCCCAGCTGCGACGGATCTTTTTGAATTCCTCCTCGCCAACCTCATCTTTCACTTGCCACTTGCTCTTCCCCGTGTAAATGCCATAGCTACGCTCTTTGAGCGCGTCATGCACACGCGGCTTGAGTCCCCCAAGCCCGAGAATGCCTTTCATTTCCTCAAAGGTCTCGTGCGCGCGCTTCAGAGTCGAGACGTGCACGTGGTCGATCTTCACACCTTTGATCGACTCTGCCGCACGGCGCGCTTCTTCAATACCCTCTTCGACAAGGCCGATATCGGTCCAGCCGGTCCAAAGCCCTCGCTTGTTCCACTCGGATGTGCCATGCCGGACAAGAATGAGGTACGCCATCGCGAGATTTTACTGTAGAGCACCTCGACCTGCAAAAACCGCCTGCTTGCCGAGAATTTCCTCGATGCGTAGAAGCTCATTGTATTTAGCCGTACGATCGGTGCGGGAAACAGAACCGGTTTTTATCTGCCCCGTGCCGAGCCCAACGGCAAGGTGCGCAATGGTCGTGTCTTCCGTCTCGCCCGAACGATGCGATATGACGGCCTTCCATCCGGCTTTGTGCGCCATATCGATTGCGTCGATTGTTTCCGTAAGCGAACCGATCTGGTTCACCTTGATGAGGACTGCATTCGTTGTTTTCTCTTTGATGGCCCGCCCAAGAAATTTCACGTTCGTGACCAAAAGATCGTCACCGACAAGCTGCATGGAATTTCCAATCGCGGCAGTCATCTTTTCCCACCCATCCCAATCGTCTTCGGCAAGACCATCTTCGATAGAAAGAATCGGATATTTCTTACCGAGTCCTGCATACCACGCGCTCATCTCATCCGATGAAAGCGTCTTGCCTTCCTTCCGCAGTTTATAAGCGCCGGATTCAAAGAGCTCGGAAGCGGCAACGTCGAGCGCGAATGCGATATCCTTGCCAGGCGTGTAGTCCGCTTTCTCCACCGCTTCCGCAAGAAGATCAAGCGCTTCTTCGTTCCCCTTCACCTTTGGCGCAAATCCTCCCTCGTCGCCGACAGTCGTGCCATATCCTTTCTCTTGTAGAACACCTTTGAGAACATGGAAAACCTCGGTAACCATGCGCAATCCTTCGCGAAACGTCGGCGCTCCAGCGGGCATCAGCATGAATTCCTGAATGTCGGTCGATTCCCAGTTCGTGTGTGCGCCGCCGTTCAAAACGTTGCATTGAGGAAGCGGGAGAATGAGATCGCGCGTAACGGAAGAGAGCGAATGCAGATACTTGAATAGAGCGATTTTTCTCGAACTCGCCGCCGCCTTCGCGGCCGCAAGCGAAACCGCGAGAATCGCGTTTGCGCCGAGCCGCGACTTGTTCTCGGTCCCATCGAGCGCGATCATCGTCTCGTCTATATCGCGCTGAGCGGACGCATCCTTCCCGATAACTGCTTCCGCGATCTCGCTCTCAACGTGCGCAACCGCCTTGAGTACGCCTTTCCCTCCGTATCGTTTTATATCACCGTCGCGAAGCTCATGCGCTTCATGCGCACCCGTCGAAGCGCCCGAGGGCACGATCGCTCTTCCAAGCATCCCATTGTCCAAGATCACGTCGGCCTCGACAGTTGGATTTCCCCGCGAATCGATAACTTCTCTCGCCTTAATCTGCGCAATTTTCATGCCAGCAGTATACCGCAGTCTGATTGCTGTATTTTGCCAGCGACAAAAGCTTTGTTACCATAAAAATTTCCACGTGCGCATAATCTCCGCAAGCCAGGCGTCGAGCTCTTTGTATGTTGTTACCTCGTAGAGAAAATGTCCTTTGATAAACCACACTTCGCTCGTTTTCCCGATAGCCGCGTCGAATCCATAAAAACCGACAGCCGGTACGCCGCCAACACTCATAACACGCTCTTGCTGCCGCACACCCGAGGGTGCATCGCGCAAGAATCGCTCTTGCGTGATCGTCGTGCCGTCTATCGGAGCAGCAT
>CAYRQI010000035.1:8787-9319 GCA_964426425.1 uncultured Candidatus Saccharibacteria bacterium
AGCATATATTTGGAATCCGGGCTCCCCTGCGGCACCTTGAAACACGACAGTTAGTTCGGGTCCGCGATCCACAAATTCTTGCGGCGGAATATCCTGTGGGTAGTACACGGAAAATCCGAACTGCTCATTGCGGTACTCTTTGTATCCTTCTGGTATTGTCGGAAGCGGATCCGGCGCGCGCCCTGTCGTCGTCGAAGCGGTTGAGATTGTCGTTTCCAAATGAATATCCGATGCCGATCCAGACAAGAAACGCTTCAGTGCAAAGAATCCCCCGAAGAGCGCAACGAAGAAAAAAACAACAAGTATCCATCCAATAGTCGGTCTCATACTATTGAGCCTGATGAATAATCATTCTACTGCCCTCGTACAAAATTAGCCTCCCGAACAATTTCATATTCCGCGACGGGACGTAATAAGTGATGACAATAACTCCCTGCGCGCCATTGCCACCAGTACCCTCTCCGCCGCCACCGCCTCCCCCAAAAAATCCCGCGTGACCTCCATTGCCGTCCGTAGCAGCTCCACCTCCGCC
>CAYRQI010000036.1:0-858 GCA_964426425.1 uncultured Candidatus Saccharibacteria bacterium
AGAACTTCAGCGTCTCTTCTTCGCGTCGTGCGACTTCACTCATTCACGTATCGTAGCAGAAAAGTCACATTTTTTCTGGCGCAGGGATGCCGAGAAGGTAGAGGCCATTTTTGATGGTTACGCGAACAGCATCGGTGAGTGCGACTTTGTGCGCAGCCCCAGAAGTGCCGTCGAGTATCTGTTCATTCGCATACCAGCGATTGAACGTCGACGCAAATTCCAAAAGGTAGTTCGTGAGGATATGCGGCTCCAATTCGCGCGCGGCACGCTCGACCGTTTCAGGAAAACGGTGCAGGAGGCGAGAGAGATCTGTTGGTTCAGCGCCCGTATCAACCCGCGGCGAAACATTCTGCTCGCGAGCTTTCTCCATCACGCCATGTGCACGTGCGTGCGCATACTGCAGGTATGGCCCCGAGTCGCCTTCAAGCGAGAGCGCGCGCGAGCGATCGAAGGTAATGTCACGTCCGGATGCTTGCTTGAGAATTTGATATTTGATCGCTCCGACCGCAACAGCTTCAGCAAGTTTCTCGGAGTCTTTGGCTCTGCTTTCCTTTGCGCGCTCCTTTGCGGCTTCCGCAAGCTCCACGAGGAGCGATTCTCCGGTGATCACTTCGCCTTTGCGCGACGACATCTTTCCTGTGGGAAGCCGCATCATGCCATGCGAGACGTGTTTGATCTTTAGTGCAAGTTCCGGTAGCACTTTTTTCATCGCATCCAAAACGACTTCGAAGTAGCCGCTTTGTTCGTGAGCCGTTACCGAGATAGAGAGGTCAAACGGCCACGCCTCTGCTTTGAGCACCGCGAGTCCGAGCTCCTTCGTCTCGTACGTTGGCAACCCTTTAGACGTGATAAAAACTC
>CAYRQI010000036.1:868-3683 GCA_964426425.1 uncultured Candidatus Saccharibacteria bacterium
ACGACGGCTCCTTCGCTTTTATCGAAGACTCCTGGATGGGCACGAACGATCTCCAGCCCCTTTGGCGCAGCCTCGCTTTCAAAAAAATAGTGGTCAAATTTTGTACCGAGAATCTTGTATATCTCCTCAAAATGCTCGAGTGACGCTTTCCGTCCTGCATCGTAGAGCTTGTTTATTTCTTCATCAGAGCGGTTGTAGATTTTCGCATTGATCGCGTCGATTTCGGCGCGTGTCTCTGCACTCTCTCCGTACGCAGAAGTGCCGGCGGTATATGCTTTACCGAGCGCCGCCGCATCAGTAGGATCAGTACGGAGCTTTTTCAAACCCCAAATCGCCTTTGCGACATGCGGGCCAATATCGCCTTGGTAATTAGCTCGATGGACATAGGCGCCGGAATACTCAAAAAGTCGCGACATACTTTCTCCAATGGCATTACTCATCAGGTGCCCAATGTGAAATTCTTTGAACGGATTCGGGTCGGTATATTCGACCATCGCCTTCTTGCCTTTGTTCGTATCGTTTCTGCCCCATTTCTTTTCCTCTCGCGCTTCTTCTATCCCCCTCGCAAGTTCGGACGGTGCAAGGTAGAAATTGAGAAATCCCCCGATGACTTGTATTCGTTCAATGCCGGGGATTTTCCCATCAATCTGTTCTTTCAAATATTCAGCAAGGTCTTTCGGATTGCCTGATCTAAAACGTGCCCACGTAAAAGCAGGATCGTTTACGTGGGAGGTAACTGCTTCAGCAACTACGCGCATCGCTTTCATCGCAATGTTGGATGAATAGTCGCCGTTTTTCATCTCGGCGGGATATTCAATTTCGACCTTGATGCCTTTTTCCGACGTGAGAATAGTTTCAAGCACTGTAGTGAGCACTTGCTCTATCTGGGCCTTCATAGCCCGTATTGTAGCGCGAACCTTAGAGTTCTGCGTCTATTCCCATTGAGCGGGCAGTGCCAGCGATGATCTTCTTCGCCTGCTCTATGTTGCTTGTGTTTAGGTCTTCCATCTTCTCCTCCGCGATTTCCGTAACTTGCTGCTTGGTGAGCTTCCCAACCTTGTTCTGGGGTTTCTGTGAGCCCTTTTCCATGTTGAGCTTCTTCAAAATGAGGCGTGACGCCGGCGGCTTTTTTACGATGAAGGAGAAGGTGCGATCTTTGTAAACCGTGAGCATGACGGGCAATGTGTTGCCCATCATCGGGCGCGTCTGCTGGTTGAATTGGTTGACGAATTCACCAATGTTCACGCCGGCAGGCCCGAGGGCGGTGCCCACAGGCGGCGCCGGAGTTGCCTGTCCCGCGGGTATTTGAAGTTTTATAATTTTAGTTATCTCCTTCGCCATGATGAATAGTTAGTAGTTAGTAGAAAATAGTCAGTAGTTAAATGCACTATATGCGTTGTACTTGATCTGCTTCGAGCTCGACCGGCGTTTCGCGGCCGAACATCGGAACTAGCACCTTAACCTTTCCGCGCTCCTCGTCAATCTCACCAACCTTTCCTTCGAGATCTTTGAAAGGTCCATCAATGATGACGACAGCTTCGCCCTCGGAGAGATCGATCGCGTGGCGCACGACGTCACCCGCTGTGCGCTTGAGTATTTTCTCGATCTCTTCCGGCGTAAGTGGCACAGCTTGATTCGCCGTACCGACAAAACCCGTAACCTGCGGCGTGTTGCGTACAACGCTCCATGCATCGTCAGTCGCTACCATGTCGACCAAAACATATCCGGGAAATACCTTCTCTCGAGTCTCGGTTTTGCGACCTCCTTTTATCTTTATCTTCTTCTCCGTTGGCACGATGACGTTGAATATCTTGTCTTTCATGCCGAAGGATTCGATGCGCTGCTTCAAGTTGCGAGCGACAGCATCCTCGTAGCCAGAGTAGGTATGCACCGCATACCACTGTCGTTCTTGTCCATGGGTTTGTCGCATAGCGATTACTCATCCAAAGGCACCGGCGTTACCTGAATGGTACTTGTAGAATCGGTTCCTATGAAGATATCCTCGGTCGAGGTCGAAATGGGAGACTCGATAGGCGCCGACGTTTGCGGGAGCACTTGCAAGACGCGGCCGAGGCCTGTCGTGAAAATGTAGTCGAAAAAGCCGAGATATGCGGCAAAGAAGAGCGATAAGAGGATGACGATTACTGTGTAGGCAATAGTCTGCGTTCTCGTCGGCCACGCAACATGTCGCAGCTCGCCGCGGGTATCTTTTATGTACTGAAGGAGTGACATAGGAATAGTTTTTGCAGTTAGTAGAACGTAACGCGTAGTGACATGCAATGCAAGCCTGCCAATCTAAAAACGCCTCGCGGCGTTTAAAAGCATACTATCCGACACATGGCCAAAGTCAAGCTGATCATCCCGGTCTCCTTCCACGGAGCCGCAAGATGCATTTTCGAGGAATCCTCGCAGGGCTCCAATTCCGAGGATTGAGGACTTTTCAATAGAAAAGTCCGAGTTCCGAAGGAATGCAATCCCGCAGCGAGATATTACCTTATTTCGTAGGTCACACTCACGTTGGAGATGATCTTGTTCTCCCCCGTAGGGATGTCGGGCACGACTGCTTTCGATTCCATCACGGCCATGTCTCCTCCCCTTCCAAAAGCATAGGGAATGGGAGGATACCCTCCGCTGCTTTCCGAAAAGCCGACGACGCGCACGAGCGAGACACCAAGCTGATCCGCAAGCTCTTCCGCTTTTCCGCGCGCATCGTCGATGGCCTCCTGCCGCGCTTTGGCCTGCAGCTCGTTCTCGTCGTCGATCGTGAAGGAGAGACCGGAGACTTGTGAAGCGCCGAGGCCGCCCACACCAGAGA
>CAYRQI010000036.1:3693-4471 GCA_964426425.1 uncultured Candidatus Saccharibacteria bacterium
CCAGAGAGCAGCTCTCCCGCCTTCTCGGTGTCTCGCACTTTCACGATGAGCGTCATCGAGACTTGGTAGCCGCGGAGGACCTGCCGCCCGGGCGGGCAGTAGCCATTGCGGCAGCTTTCAGCTTGCACATAATCGTATTGAGGATAGACGCTGTAATCAGCGGTCTTTATGTCTTTTTCGTCGACACCCTCTCCTTTCAAATACGCGATGATCTCGTTGGATCTTTTTGTCGCTTCGTCCTGTGCCGGCTTCACCTCCTTTGCCTCCTCCTGAATTGTTACGGAGAATGTAGCAGTATCCGGCACGGCAAATACCTCCCCCTCGCCGGAGACTGTGATCGTATTCGTTGCGGTCACTCCGCTTCCGATGAAGCGAAATTCTTTGAGAGTCGAAATAGTCAGTACTAATAGAAAAAGAGCAAGAAAGCCGAGCGCCGTCGCCGCCATAGCGCGCGGCCAATGCGTCGCTTCGATAAACTTATCCGCGGTGCGTTCGTCCATATAAATTAGATTTTAGGGACCAGGTGATAGGTGCTAGTAAAAATGCTTGATAAGTATACACGATTCGCCTCTATGACGTTCGTGCGAAGTGGATATTACCGCTATACTGGCACTTATGGACCCGGGCTTCCTCATGGGGCTCATCATCGATTACACCTACCTCATCATCGCTCCCGCCGCGATGATTTTCGGTCCGCCGGTCTCCCTCGTTGCGGGAGTGCTCCTGCGTCTCGACGTCATATCTATCATTCCGACAGCGCTAGCGCTCGCGGCAGGAG
>CAYRQI010000036.1:4481-6268 GCA_964426425.1 uncultured Candidatus Saccharibacteria bacterium
CGACGTCCTGTGGTACTGGGTCGGCAGACGCTACGGCGACACCTTCGTCGAGCGATATGGACGCTACGTTGGCATCACGAAGGCATCCGTTGCGTACGCAAAAGACCTCTTCGGGAAGCATCACGACATCATCATTTTCACATCGAAGATAACTGCAGGGTTCGGCTTCACCATTCCCATTTTTTTCACGGCAGGGCTCTCACACGTGCCTTTCCAGCGCTACATGATGCTCAACATCGCCGGACAATTCCTCTGGACTGCGGGGCTTCTCTCCATCGGCTACTTTCTTGGCCATCTGTATCTGCAAGTCGGGAACACGTTTGAGAAGATGGCGCTTTTCGCGCTCATCTTCATCGTTCTCGCATCATTCATCGGCTTTACCCGCTACCTGCGCGCGTACGGTTCTGATACTTCTTCTACCAGTGCGCAATGAAAACGCTTCTTCTTGTCACGGATGCTTGGCGCCCGCAGACTAACGGTGTCGTTGCCGCCTACGAGAAAATGTGTGAAGGCATGAGGCAGCGCGGATACAAAGTGGTCGTCATTCATCCCGGCCTTTTCAAAACCATCCCGCTTCCCTTCTACCCGGAGATCCGGCTCGCCCTGTTCCCGAGACGCCGCTTGCGGCAAATCTTCACGCGCGAGAAGCCGGACTTCGTTCATATACCGGTGCCGGGAACTCTCGGGCTTGCCGGGCGGGCTCTCTGCAAAGAAAAAGAGTTCTTGTTCACAACTTGCTACCACACGCACATTGCGCACTACATCGACGTCCGATTGAGATATTTTTTCAAGCCAGCATATGCGTTCTTGCGCTGGTTCCACAACAGCGGCAGTGCAACAATGGCTGCAACAGAGGGCCTCATGCGAGAACTTGAAGCGCATGGGTTTACGAATGTGGTTCTTTGGCCTCTTGGGGTAGACACAGAGTTATTCCAACGCAATCCTGCGCCTGCGCTCCCGTCTCTGACCAAACCGGTTTTCGTGTACATGGGACGTATCGCTATAGAAAAGAGCTTGGACGAATTCCTTGACGCTGATCTTCCCGGCACCAAACTTATCATCGGTGATGGGCCTGACCGAGCGCGTCTTGAAAGAAAGTATAGCGACCGCGCGATGTTCGTTGGCTACAAGAGAGGACAAGAACTCGTTGATTGGCTCTCGCTGTGTGACGTGTTCGTGTTCCCTTCGCGAACCGAAACGTTCGGCCTCGCCATCATTGAGGCACTCGCCGTCGGATTGCCCGTCGCTGCTCATGACTGCATGGGCCCGCGCGACATCATTACCCATGGTGTCGATGGCTACTTGAGTGAGGATCTCCAAGGCGCCGCGCTCAAATGTCTCACGCTCAACCGCGATGCGTGCCGCAATAAAGCACTTCGTTATTCGTGGGAACGCTCTGCGGCCGTCTTCGAATCACTCCTCGTACCAGTGAGGCGGGCAAGTTCCAACAGCGCGTAGTTCTGTCGTATCACTTCGAGCGGTGAAATGACCTTGAGAATATCGAGTATCATGCTCCACTCTCTAAGAGTGCCCCGCCACCAACCTGCTTTCTCTCGCTTCCTCGAGTTGATCACGTTGTCAAGCCGCACAATCGCCACCTTCATGCGTTTTGCAATGATAAGTTTGTTCATAAAAGACTCAAGGCCAAAACGAGAAAGTTTTTTGATTTCCATCGCATGTTCCATGATCAGTGTGCGAGGAATAACTCGTTCGCCAGAAACAAAATCGATACCAAGCATACGGTACAAGGCGAGACTGTTGCCACGCAAGGACATCGACATATCGGC
>CAYRQI010000036.1:6278-9109 GCA_964426425.1 uncultured Candidatus Saccharibacteria bacterium
GAGAGCACTGGCTCGATAAGAGCAGTGACGTTCTCTCGCGTGAGGTGCTTTAGATCGGCATCGAGTGTTAGGATGAGAATGCCTGAAGAGAACTCCACACCACGCACAAAAGAGGCGCTTTTCCCTATATTTTCTCGGTTCACCAGCAGCTTCACATGCGGGAATGCGCGCACGACGTCAGCTGTTCCGTCGCGCGATCCATCATCAACGACCACAACTTCGTTGATCTGCGGATGCCCGCAGACCACTCTCAATACATCCCCGATGCGGCCCGCTTCGTTATAGGCGCTGATAACGCATGATATGGTCCCCTCACGCATTTGCTACAGTATACATCCGCTAGGGCTGATACCTCTCCAGAGCCATAACGGCGCGCCGGATCGCGAAGAAAATGTATGCCCACAAAAAAGGAAGCCACAACGGCATGACGCCGAGAAGCGAATTACGCTCAAAGGTCTCGACGCCGGTAGAAATAAAGAACGCCTCCGCAAAAAAAGATGCGATGAGCCCAAACGCGATGAATACTCGATCCCGCCTATCTCTTTGAATTGCAAGAGCGGCAACAATGACGCATGCGTATATGCCTGTCAGAACGTAATCGTTGCGGATGAATGGTATGAGAAGAATCATTCCCGCAACCGGAAGTGCGTTCGCGACGATGCGCGTTGCGAGTAGAAGTTTTTGTATCACACAGTAATTATACGGGGCAACCGGAGAGATTTGAATCCTCATTGATCAACCATGGGTGCCTAGAGAGAATCGAACTCTCATAACCGGCTCCACAAACCGGGGCTTTGCCATTAAGCTATAGGCACCATCGAAGGATTTATAACAAAAATATCATTGCAGAGCGACTGGATTATCGAACGATGGCCTCGATGGACACCGGCTCGGAAACGTTGGCAACCCGAAACGATACCCTGCCGATGAGCTGCCCGTGCTCGGTGAGGACATTCACCCGCCACCGCCCTTCGCCTCCGCGGGAATAGACCGAATAGCCGCGGTATCCCTCCTCGCGCCCGCCAACGATCAGGTAGGGAACAATCAGCTCCGTCGTCCATCCGCCACGTTCTTCGTCGTATCGCTGCCACTCGTGAGAAACGGCGGTCGAAAGCCCGGTCGGCGCGAAGATAGCTGTGTATACGTAGATAGATTCTCCCGGGGCACGATGGAAAACGGTGTTGTAGCGAAGGTAGCCCTCGTACCACTCGACCGGCTCTGCGAGAAGACGGTACTCGCTATCCATACGATCAACAGTGTGATACACGCCACCTTCCTTCAGCGCGAGAGGAAGGGGTGGGATTGCGTTCGTGAAATAGAGAATGTTGAATACAAGGAAAATTGCTGCGATGGAACGAGTGGTGGTTGTGAGCTCCCGTCGCACGAGCTCCGGCAGCATATACGACTGCAACAGCAGAAACACAGCGATCGCAAGAAGGCTCGCCATGCCGCTTGCAATGAACATGTATGGACCGATGCTGCTGAAAAGAAGCGGGAGATAAAAAATCAGAAACGAAAAAAGTGTGATGAAGAGAACGCTCATTTGGAATGCGAAACGGAGATACAAGCGCACGAACCGCTCATTCGCTATGAGGAGAAACGCGATCGCTGCGACAAAGACCCATGAGAGAGAAAATGCCGCGCTCCTCGAGTACAGAGAAAGAAACGCGATGAAAAGACCGCCGAACGCATACTGTGACACGACCGGAAGAATAGGGGTCACTTTCAGGAGCCACCGCTGCTGCAATCGCCCCGTCTGAATGAGACTGATAACGAGACTTATCGAAGCGGCAAGCGCAAGGTAAAAGAAGAGCACGAGGCTCGTAAGAAGCGTGTCGACACGGCGCAGCAGAAAGAAGGTATCAACGAAAAGTGCCGCCACGAGCGTCAAGGGCGAGATGTAACGCATGTACCACTCCGCCGCCTCCTCGATACTCTTCGGGAGCTTTGGCAATCGCGGTCGTGGCATAGCTAAACGCTGCGGTAGTGCGGGGGTTCCTCGTGGATGGAACTCCGGTGATTCGCGAGGCGTGCAAGCGCGTAGAAAAGAGACGAGAGACGGTTCGCGTACGCCCGACTTGATTCGGAGATAGAGCGTTCTCCGGACTCGTGGAGCGTTACGAGTCGTCGCTCTGCTCGACGTGAAATTGCGCGCGCGACATCGAGCCGCGCAGAAAACTCTGTCCCTCCCGGCACCAGAAATGTTTTGATCTCCGGCAGTTCCTTCTCGATCTCATTGATGAGGGCGCTCATGGTCTCGATGCTCGAGAACGGCACCGATTTCGGCGCGCCCGCCGCTTCCGCCTGTATCGTAAAGAGATGATCTTGCACTTCGTGCAAGAGCTCCTTTGCGCCTCTGCCACTCACCTCAAAGTCGGCAGGGCAAGCGACCTTGCACCACCCGACGATGGTATTGAGCTCGTCCAGTTGTCCAAGGCACTCAAACACCGGAGAGGATTTCGAAATCCGCTCCCCCTTTGGGGTATCAAAAAGTTTCGTTGTGCCCTTGTCTCCTTCCCCGTAGCCAACGCGAAGCGTTGTGGCATCAGGGTAAAAAGCGCCATGCAGCAATCATAGCAAATGACACCAAAAATCAGTGCGCGGGAGAGGACTTGCACCTCCACGGCCTTACGACCATTAGCCCCTCAAGCTAACGCGTTTACTAAATTACGCCACCCGCGCATTCTCGCGCTCGTCAATCCTAAAGATTTTTTGTGCTTTTGTAAACTTTCTGCGCAAGTGAGGAAGATTTGGGGCATAAAACATTCTGCGAAACAGCATCCGTGAACTCGCTTTTGCATATTTGAGTTGAAATGCCCGCCCGCCCTCGG
>CAYRQI010000037.1:0-1641 GCA_964426425.1 uncultured Candidatus Saccharibacteria bacterium
GAAGCGGCTCGTCCTTGCGGTAGCAAGGAAGCAAAGCCCGCAAAAACTGATTCCTTAATTGAAAAAATTTTTTGCGCGCGCCAATTGGAAAAAAGAAATTTTTGCGGGCTTTGCTTGCCGCCATCAGGCGGCGAGCCGCTGGGTGGGGTGGCGCGCGGAGCGCGCCACTTCTCTTTTCCAGGATTTTTCGCTAAAATATGTTCGAGCGGACTCGTAAATATACACCAAGAACAAAGTAACGAGATCGCAAGCTATGTTGCGATCGCGCGTATTCTTTTTGAGATTCTCGATTTTATCCGCGCGGCGGCATTCTTCTTGATAGTGCCGTTCTTTGCGGCCTTGTCGAGCGCCTTATAGAGCGCGGGGAGCATTGCTTGCGCGTCTTTCACCCTTTTTGCCGCAATGAGCTTCACGATGCTTTTGACAGCGTTCTTTATCGCCTTCTTGCGGCGCTCATTAAAGACTCGGCGTTTCTCCGCCGCTCGTTGCGCCTTCTTTGCAGAAGATGTCTTCGCCATGTCGAGCGATACTACTAGACGCGCGGGCAATAGGCAATAGGCCAAGCAATAAAATGTCGGAACCTAATGCCTAGTGCCTAATGCCTAGTGCCTTGTTACTATGCAAGAATGATCGGCCATATCGAGGGCGACGTGTTCGTCAAGCGCGCTGGGTTCGCGATACTCTCCGTAGGGGGCGTCGGATACAAAATTGCAGCGACACGTGAAGCGCTCTCCTCGCTTAAAGCAGGAGAAACAGCCGCTCTCTGGACGCACCTTGCCGTTCGCGAAGATGCACTCGATCTCTACGGATTTCGCACTGAAGACGAGCTGCGTTTTTTTGAACTTCTGCTCACAGTTTCCGGCGTTGGCCCTAAATCGGCGCTCGCGATTCTCGATCTCGCGCCGGTCGAGACATTGCGCTCCGCGATAGCGCAAGGCAACACGCAATATCTCACAAAGGTTTCCGGCATCGGCAGGAAGACTGCGGGAAAAATCGTGTTTGAACTCCGCGAAAAGGTCGGCGCTTCTCTCGCCGACGTGGCCTTGCAGGGTGACGAAGATGCGCTCGAAGCAATGCAAAGTCTCGGCTATTCGCTCCACGAGGCGCGCGACGCGCTTCGAAAAGTGCCGCGCGAGGTCACGGGCGGAAGCGAACGCCTCCGTGCCGCACTGAAGATTCTCGGCGCACAGTAAGAAGACATGCTCGAAACTGTCAAACAAATCGCCCGGGCAATCGTTCCCGCCCCGCTTCTCGCGAAGCTTCTCTCCGCGTACCATTTCATGCTCGCTTGGCTCGCGGCAGTGATCTTCGGTTACCCCTCGCGCTTTCTCTTCGTCGTCGGCGTCACCGGTACGAAGGGCAAGACGACCGTGACCGAGATGGTGAATGCCATTCTCGAGGAAGCGGGCCATACGACTACCCTCATGAATTCCATACGATTCAAGATCGGAAATGATACAAAGAGGAATCTCACGCGCATGTCGATGCCGGGGCGATTCTTTATTCAAAAATTTTTGAGTGACGCGGTGCGCGCAGGATGCACTGCCGCGATTTTGGAGATGACCTCCGAGGGCGCGCGGCAACACCGCCATCGATTCATCGAGCTAGACGCGCTCATTTTCACGAATCTCGCGCCAGAAC
>CAYRQI010000037.1:1651-8926 GCA_964426425.1 uncultured Candidatus Saccharibacteria bacterium
AAAATGCGCTTGCCGCGGCGACGCTCGCGCGCGCGCTCGGCATCGCTCCATCGGTGATCGCGCGAGCGCTCGAGAAACTGAAAAAAGTCCCGGGGCGCGCAGAGAAAATCGAAGCTGGTCAGAATTTTACGGTTGTCGTCGACTACGCGCACACGCCGGATTCACTCGCCGCTCTGTATGATGCCTACAAGAACGTGAGAAAAATTTGCGTCGTGAGCGCGACAGGCGGAGGGCGAGACAAATGGAAGCGGCCAATCATGGGGCGCATTGCCTATGAGCAGTGTGCCGAGGTAATACTCACCAACGAGGATCCGTATGACGAGAATCCTGTGCAAATCGTCGAGGATATCGCGCACGGGATGGAGAAACGCCCCGAAATTATCATGGACAGGCGCGAAGCTATCAGGCGAGCGCTTGAAGTGGCCCGGGCAGGCGATGTTGTTCTCATCACCGGCAAAGGCACGGACCCTTCTATCTGCGGACCACGCGGCACACAAATTCCGTGGAGTGATGCGCACGTAGCGCGCGAGGAGCTTGAGGCGCTCTCCAAAAAAGAGCGAGTATAATAAGTAAGACATGATCGTTCGTATCCTGATCGGGTTTGCGATCGTAACGCTTGTGATACTGCTTGGCGTGTGGCTTGCCACCGGTGGCGTGCAAGAGATAGTCGGTGTTGCGCGTGGGATTTCACATCCATTCCGATTCGTGTTTGACGGCGGATTGAGCACGTTCCGACTTCCGTGGCAACCTGAGACTAAAATCTTTGGGCCAATCGTGGATATAGGTGGAGAAATTTCGGATACTGGAGCGGACGGTGCACCCGAAGAAGAGCTCGCCGATGCGCAAAAAGAGTACGATGCCATCGTGCAGGAGATGCAGAATATGCAGAACTTCGGCGAGCCTTCCGCCTACCGCGGGCACGTGACACTTGCGGAGGCGGCTGCCGCAGAAGCCGGCGTGGCAAACGAATACGTGGAGCTCGAGGCAGGGTGGGACAACACCTCGCCGGTGAAGATAAGCGGCTGGTCTCTCCAGAGCGCCCTGACCGGTATCCGTGCCTACCTCCCGCGTGCCGCGCATCCTTTCATCTTGGGTTCTCTCAACACGCAAAACGACATCTATCTCGAACCGGGCGATTCCGCCATCGTCGCCACCGCTGTTTCTCCCGTTGGCACGTCTTTCAGAGAAAATGTGTGTACCGGGTACTTAGCCGGCTCGCAGAGATTCACCCCGGAATTGGAGCGGGCATGTCCCGCCCCATCGGAAACGCTGCCGCTCACGCCGGAAAACATCAGGACGTACGGGGAGAACTGCTTCGATTTTGTGCAAACGCTCTCCCCGTGCACGCTCCCCGCAAGCGTCCCCTCAAGCGTCTCACCTGCGTGCCGTCTCTTCCTTGCAAACAACCTTTCCTACAACGGCTGTGTGCAAAACCACCGGCATGAGAACGACTTTCCGCGCAGCATGTGGCGCATCTACCTGAACGCAGGCGGCGAGCTCTGGCGGAACTCCCACGACATCATCCGTCTGCTCGACGCAGACGGCAGGACTGTTGATGTGCTAACGTACTAAGAATTCTAGGAATTCTAGAAGGCTTATATCACTTTCTGTACCATGGTACTAAAAATGATACAATTCACCTGCAGTAAGAAAAAGCACTATCCCAGCAGCTACTGAAACATTGAGAGATTCTTTCTTTCCGTGCATAGGAATTTCAATGAGAACATCGCACGAGTAACGCAAAGATTTTGAAAGTCCACGGACCTCGTTGCCGAATATGAAAAGTGTATTCCGCCTTGCGCGAAAACGCCGATAATCCTTTGCTCGCGGGTCCTGTTCCACGCCGACGATAAACCACCCTTCCCGTTTCAGACGCCGAATGACCTGTCGGGGCGATCGCAAACTTTCCCACGAAACGGATTTCTCGGCGCCCAGCGCGGCTTTGGCTATATCCTTTCGCGGCCTTCCGAAGCGATCGCGTGGCGTGGGCGTGTAGCCGGTGAGATACAGCTTCGAAACGCCTGCCGCGTCAACCGTTCGAAATATCGAGCCCACGTTGTGCGCGCTCCTCACGTTGTGCAGCATCACCGCGATTTCCGGCATCTGCGTATGCTAACCGCTTGAGGTATTTCCTGAAAGCTGTAAGCTGACAGCTGAAAGCTATGCTATCGGTTTTTCCCGAAATCCTTTTTCTTTCCCCGCTTGCGCCATTTCTTATCCGTCTCGCGCTCGGAGGTTTCTTCATTCACGCCGCGTGGACCCACATGAAAGACACCGGAATCTTACCGCGTACCTTCAGTGTCATCGAGGGCGCAATAGCAGTCCTTCTCCTTGCTGGTGCATGGACCCAGCCTGCGGCACTCGGTGCGTTCTTCGTCATCGTGATTCACATGCTCATGCCGAAGCTGCGCACGATCTCGTTTGGCACACTGCTCCTTGCGCTCGTCATGTGCCTCACACTTCTCGTGACAGGAGCTGGCGCGTTTGCGTTCGACCTCCCGTTGTAATCTGTTATATTTTCCGTGACCTCCCATAGCTTAGTGGCAAAGCAGCTCGCTTTTAACGAGTTGATCTAGGTTCGATTCCTAGTGGGAGGATAGTCAGCGCTGCTCTATATATTAAGTCACTCCCACGGCCACGAGAGGTCGAGAACCGGCAGCAGGCTTGAGTAATCGTCGGTCCAAACCTTGTCGGAGGCGTCAGGCAGCCCGGAATAGACGTTCGCGAACGCTGTCGATGTGAAGATCGTGGCATCTCTCGAAAGAATGACCCACGTCGAGACATTGCCCCCCGGGCTTGAGTCTCCTGAATCCGCGACACGCATGGCGTTCATGCCAAGCTCTGCCGCAAGCCGGAACACAACGGGAGAGAGATTGAGGTAGCGGTTTGATACGTGGACCACGAGAACGCTCGAATCAGAGCGCAGGTGCGAGGCATAGAGCTGAAACGCCTCCTCCGTGAGCAGGTGAACGGGAATCGCGTCGTCATTGAACGCATCTATGACGAGCACGTCGTACTCACCATAATTCCCCGCTCCACGCTCCGCCTCAAGAAGCATTCTCCCGTCGCCAATGCGCACTTCCGCTCCGTCGCAGTGCGAGAGATAACTGAAATACGAGCGCGCGATTCTCTCTATGCGCTCATCAATTTCGTAGAATACGTATGTGTCGCCGGGCCTGCAGTACGCAGCAGCCGTGCCGGTGCCGAGCCCGATAACGCCGACACGCATCTCCCCGGACGTGCGTCCCTTCTGCTGATACAGCATCGCCCGGCCTATCCCGCTTCCCGGCGCGTAGTACGTTGTCGGCAGACGCGCGTCTGCCGCGTCAGCAAATTGCGCGCCATGGAGCGTCGTGCCGTGCCAAAGGGACACAAGGCCGCCGTCGAATCCCACTTTCGCATTTCCATAAAAGTTGCGTGTGGAAATCGAGAGCTGCTCCTCGTCCGGGAGAACGAGAAAAACAAAAAGAACTATTACGAGAGCAATGAAGAGAACCTTAACAAGGATGATCCGATCTAGATCGAGGATGCGCGGGAAGAACGCATTGGGAAGAATCCATGCGGAGAGGGCGGCGGAGAGCGCAAGAGCGAGCGGGAACTCAACGTAGTCCGAAAATACGAGCGGCGCGATGACACTCGCAGAGAGGGCGCCAAGCGCCCCGCCCAAAGAAAGAAAAACATAGAAAAGAGGTAGCGCCCGCGTCTCTGGCCGCGCGCGATAGAGAAGCACGTGGCACGAGAGTCCGCAGAAGAAAAGAAGAACGAGGTACGAGAAGACTTGGAGCACAAGAGCGTCCGGGGAAGCCGGCGTGAACCACCACGCGGCACATACCGAGATGAAAAATAAGAGCGGTACGAAGATTGATCGTCCGCGCCCGGCAAACGCAATAATGAACGTGAGAAGGTAGAGCGCGAGCGGCACCACCCACAGAAGCGGCACCGGCGCTATCTGCTGCGTAACCTGCGTCGTCACTGCAACAAGCGTGAATGATGGAAGTGCGGCAAGCAAAATCCACAAAAGGCCTTTGAGAAACGACACGCTGATGTCCTTTTTCCTCTCTTCCGGAACATCACGCGCGCGTAAAAATCGGATGGCGCCGAGAACGCACACTGCCGCGTATACGAAAAAGAAAATAGCCCACAGGACGCGCTGATCCCGAAGCGATAGCAAGGGCTCAACAACGAACGGATAGCCGAGAAGCGCGATGAAAGAGGCGCTGTTTGAAAGCGAGTAAAGCGAGTATGGTTCATGCCCGCTCGCAGTCCCCCACCAATACTGCATCAAAGGTCCGGTCGTCGAGAGGAGAAAGAATTGCGCCCCTGTCGTGAGGAAAAGCGTCAGGAGAACCCCAAGAGCCGGCGCGTCGCCGATCGACAAACCGGAAAGACCATTCCCTCCGTGCGACGCGGAAAACGGGACGAGAGCAAGTAATAGCGCGGCTCCCACAAGACACAGATGAACGGTAACCTGCACGCTCCGGGAAAACGCCGCGAGCACGTATACGTACAGATAACCCGCGAAGAGCATGGCAGTGAAAAACACCAGACTTGTCGCCCACACCGACGAAGAACCTCCAAAGAGAGGGAGGAGTTGCTTGCCTGCCATCGGCTGTATCGCAAAGAGGAGAAACGCCGCGAGAAACACGATGAGGCCGAAGAGCGCGTGTGAGGACGCCCGCATACCCAGTCAGTACAATTTCGAATTATTCCGTTCGTAATAGTCCCTCAGTCGCTCTGCAGGGTAGCGGCGGCCCCCCGTGCCTTTTAGATACTCCTCACGACGCTTGGCATCAACAAGTGAACGACATGCTTCATGGTACGTAAACGTAAAAGGCCGCTGCGGCGCTGTGGTAAAACTCTTGCCCCGCCGGTGTTGCTCCATGCGCTTACGCAGATCGCTCGTGTATCCGGTGTATTGTTTGTGGTCTCTCGAGCTTTCCAGCACGTACCCATAGTAAAAGCTATTCGAAATTGTCCTACCGGGCATATGAATCCGGCTATTACATAGACAGATTCACCATGACGAAGTCGGTGACTGGCGTACCGGCAGCAGTAAGGCACGAGATGGTGAAGGTCGTCTCCCCGGTAAGCGGAATCGTCGCGGCGCCTCCAGAGAGCGAGTGCTCCTCAAAACTCCCGTCGGGAGAGGCTACCGTGCACGATTCGACACCTTTGGTGTTCCAGAAGATCATCGTGCGCGTGCCGAGCGGAACCCTGTCGGGCACAGCCCAGATATCAACCTTCGGCTTTACTTCAGGTAACGCAGATGCTCCGGTCGAAATCGCTTCGGTGGAGCTTGGCGCATTCTTTTTCTTCACAGGAGTAACAATGGGCTCGGCAGGTAGAGGGGCCCCAACTTGGTAGCCGCGCCATATGCAGAGACCGTCAAAAAAGGAAGAGGGAATGAGGCGCGAGATGAACGATCCGTCCCATGGACGCAGTCGGCATATGTTCGCGGCCGCGCTTTGTGCTGTCCCGACTAATGTACCAATGCCAAAAAAGCCCGTCCGCTCAACGTTCTGCTCTGTGTCACGCACTCTCGCAAAGATTGTCGCCCCCGCTTCACTCTCGACGATGTCACCCTCGCTCTTCGGCGAAATACTTCCGCCTTGCGGTGCGGCTTCCGGTTGCCGCGTCCCGCCCTTCGCTTGACTTGCTTGCGATTGCGGTTGTGACGTGGATGACACGCGCGGAAGAGGTACCGCCGGACTATTACCCGGAGTATCAAAAGGAAAGGTGGCAGTATTCGCAGGAAGTCCGAGAGCTTCCATGAGATTACGCGTTGCGCTTGTGTCTATCTCGCCTTGCTGCGGCAAGGAGTTGGACACTGGCGGCATGTAGTAGTCCGGAGGCACGTAATTCGCGCACGGATCTATCGAAGGAGTCGTTGTCTGATAGTATGTCGCGCACTGCTCTCCTAAGCCGGGAGTGGTTGCCTCCGCGCCGCCCCCACCTCCACCCGCCTTTTTGAGCGCATCCAAGAATTGCTGCAAGGTGTTCATGGCCTCTGCGGCACCACTCTGACCCGTGAACGTCTGGCCCTTGCAATTAAAGGGAGCAACGCAAATGCCCGACACGTGACCCGTCGGAGGGTCATCAAAACATGTGCACAAGTGCATGTTCATTCCCCCACAGCACCCACCTTTGCACGGCACTTGCATGCACGGACATGCAATGATGACCGGCGTGCACATCTCATCCGCCTTCAAAGTCAAGCCCGCATGAACGGCAATCGGAAAGCTGAAAAGCACACCGAACAGTACGAGCGTGGCGAGGTATGCCCTTTCGATCCACCACACTTTCTGACGCGCCTTGTTCATCAAATGGCCAGATTCACGGTCACGAAGTCGGTCACCGGTTCTCCGTTTGGCGTGAGGCATGAAATAGAGAAGGTCGTCGCTCCGGTAATTGGAACCGTCGCGGCGCCTCCACTAAGCGAACTCTCATTGAAGTTCCCTTCGGGCGACATGATCGAGCATGATTCGACACCTCTCGTGTTCCAGAATATCGAGGTGCGCGTGCCGAGCGGAACCCTGTCGGGCACAGCCCAGATCTCGACGCGTGGCGGCACTGTCGGGGCTTGCAGCTGCGGGGAAGCTACAGGCGCAGGAGCGGCCGGTGGTTTTGTTGCTCCCTTGTCGACGACAGGCCGCGAGGGCGGCGCGGGAGAGCCAACCTGATAGCCGCGCCACGCGCAAAGGCCGTCGAAGAATACGGGTGGGATGACGAACGAGACAATCGAGTCTGCCCACGGGCGGTTCCTACACATGGAGGCGATAATCCCCTGCGGCTGCCCGCCGTACGCATCGGAGCCGTAGAAGCCGGCAACCTCGGTGTTCGCGCCAGCGTCGCGCGCCTGCGCGACGATCGTCGCGCCGCCATCGGTAAGGACGACGTCACCCCATGTACCCGATCGCAGGTTCACCTGCTGACCGGAAAGGCCCCGGCCAGCGGGCATGGAGGTGGTGCCTGTAGGTGCTGTAGGTGCTTCGGTTTCTGCTGCCGTCCCGGCTTTTGTTTCCCCGGGCAGACCACCGAGCGTCTCCAGGAGTGTATCGCTCACATTGAGAAGTGCCGAATTCTCCCCGGCGTTCAGCGCGTCCAAAAGCTCATCGGAGCCGCTTATGCCAAGGCCGCTCGTATTCAAAAGTGAATCGGAAGTGGGCGGGACGTAGTAGGCGCATGGATCAGTCGAAGGCGCCGTCACCTGATAGTAGGAGGTGCATCCCTTATTATCAAGTCCCTGTCCCTGCTGCGGCGGCGGCTGCCCTCCGC
>CAYRQI010000038.1:0-8434 GCA_964426425.1 uncultured Candidatus Saccharibacteria bacterium
GTCGAAGGCGCCGTCACCTGATAGTAGGAAGTGCATCCTTTATCATCAAATCCCTGTCCCTGCTGCGGCGGCGGCTGTCCTCCACCCCCTCCCCCACCGCCCTTGCCCTTCAGCATATCCATGATGCCTTTCAGGGCATCCATCATGCCCTTTGCGTCGCCGGGCGATTGAGATTCCCCTTTTTGATCAGTGAACTTCTGACCCTTACAATTAAAGCTCGCAACGCATATTCCTGAAACTCTCCCGCCGGGCGGGTCATCCCAGCACGGGCACAGGTGCATGTTCTTCCCCCCACAGCACCCACCTTTGCACGGCACCTGCATGCACGGACATGCAATGTTGACCGGCGTGCACATCGCATCCGCCTTCCTGCTAATCCCAGCATGAACGAAAAACGGAACAATGAGGAGAAATCCAAATATGAGCATAAAAGACAACAAGCGAGCATTCATGCCACAATGCTACAAGAACCACACCAATCCGCAACGGCAATTTCTACAAAGTGTTGATGCCCAAAATATACCGCTCAAGCGCATATTCGAGTTCAAATCCCCGCCTCCTCGCTTCGTGGGGAAGCTCGGCAAGCTCGGCAACAAATTTCATCCCTCGACTTCGCTCGGGACTGCCCGCTCTTGAGCGGAGCAGCATATCTTTCGCGCCCCAAAAGAGGACACCATGGATCGCTTCCGGCGCCTCATCGCGGGCAAGCGCGCGTTGATACTCGACCCACAGCCGCTTTTTGTTGCCGCCTTTGAGCGCATAGGCAAGCGCGAAAATACCACTGCGCTCTTTTTCCTTCTTTGCGTCGAATTTCTTGACAGACTCGGCATATTTCTCAAGCTTTTTTCGCGTCTCCGCATCAAGCTTCTCCTCCAAAATAAAAACCGGTTCACCAGCTTCCTCAAGACGCGGCAGCAAATCGAGAACGAAGCTCTCCATCTCCTCGTTCGCGAATACGCCGTCGAGCACGACGACACGTTCCCCGCCAAAGAGCCCTCTCCCGCCGAGCGCCGCCTGCAGGTCGGCGAGCGAGTTCGCATCGGTAATTCTGACGACTTCTGTTCCTTTTACTGCACGGACTGCCTTGTTGAGTTCGGTGCGCGCCTTGTCGCGATCTGTCCCCGTGTACAGGTACAACATGCCATCACTCTACATCAGAGTGGAGCGTCCGCATACTAACGGCTGCGCACGCACGTGTTATATTATCTGGACCATGGTACAAAAAATACATCACGGCATACTCTCTATGAACCGACGTGCGCGGCGCGCTTCACGTCTCCCCAGTTCGGCCCAATCGAAACCTCTGCCACGATCGGAACACCATTGAGTTTCTCCGAAGGTACAACAGATTCCATGATCTTCCGCAGCGCGTGCGCGATGTGCTCTGCCTCTTTTTTCTCCACTTCGTAAACCAACTCGTCGTGCACTTGTAAAAGGAGTCGCGCCTTATTGCGCCAACCCTCTCTTTCGATGAGCGCATCCGCCTCGACCATTGCGAGCTTAATGATGTCGGATTGCGTCCCTTGGATCGGGGCGTTGATCGCCATGCGCTCCGCTTGTGCTTTCAAGTTCGGCAAGGCGGATTTGAGCGCAGGAAAATAGCGGCGGCGGCCGAAGAGCGTTTCGGTGTAGCCTAAGCGCGTGGCATCTGCTTTCGTCTGTTCGATGAATCGCGCGAGTCCGGAATAATTTTTGAAATATTCCGAGAGAAATTCCGCCGCTTCCTCGCGCGAAACTTTGTCACCGAGTGCCTGCCGCAAAGCATTCACCCCCATGCCATAGAGAATGCCGAAGTTGATGACCTTCGCTCTGCGGCGCATTTCGTAGTCCACATGCTCGGGTGGCACGTTGAAGACTTCAGCGGCAACGGATGCATGCACATCGCCGCCTTTCTTGAAAATGTCGATGAGCTTACGATCACCCGCGAGTCCTGCCGCTACCCGGAGCTCGATTTGCGAGTAATCGATCGCTGCCAAGACGAAGCCCTCATCGGCGATAAACGCCGAACGAATACGACGGCCGTATTCGCTCTTGATGGGAATGTTCTGGAGATTTGGGTTCTGGCTCGCGATGCGCCCTGTCGTCGTTCCCGCCTGCAAAAATTCCGTGTGGAGACGGCCATCCTTTGCGATGAGTGCTGGAATCTTCTCGGTGTAGGTCGAGAGCAGCTTCTGCAATTCGCGATACGCGAGAATATCGCCGATGATGGGGTGCAGGGTGCCAAGCGCTGCGAGTTCCGATTCACGGGTCGTCCGCGCGCCAGTCGGGGTTTTTTTGTGTCGCGCGGGCACGATTTTTAATTCATCAAAAAGTACAGTGGCAAGCTGCTTGGGAGAATTCACATTGAACTCTCGCCCCGCGTGCTCATAGATGCGGCCCGCGATCTCCCCTAAACCCTTCCCATACTCGCGCGAAAGCTCCTTCAAGTACGTGATGTCGACAAGAATGCCCGTTTCGTTCATTCGCTCGATGACAGGAATGAGCGGGCGCTCAATGATTTCAAAGACCTCATAGAGCTTGCCTGTTTTGTGGAGCTCGGAAAAAATCGCCTCTCGCGCCCGTTCAAAATCATCAACGCCAACGTAGTGCAGGATATCTTCGAGCGAAGGCGTAGTCATGTCGGAATGCAAAAGCCAGAGCGCGATCGATGTTTCCTTGAGAGCGCGTGGATTGACAGACGAATCCAAGGACGGTCCTTGGGATTCTTCCAAGGACCGTCCTTGGATGCTTTTCTGCACACGCTCCTTGAGAGAACGGAACTCAAGCGTGTCGCAGAGCGCTATGATTGCATTCGCGTGGTCGGCGAGATGCCACTCCCGCTTCGGCAGTTCAAACTCGAGAGGCACATCTGCGTGAATCGTTGCAAGACCCTTGGAAAAAACTGCATCATCGAGATGCTCATGCACGAGCTCTACGTAGCGCTTGCGCACCCCCGCGCGCTCGGCCACTTTCTCTATACCTTCCGTCGCAAGCGCCCGCGCGATGTCCTCGATGCCGCCAAATACCCGGATCAGCTTCATCGCGCTTTCCTCGCCGACGCCAGCGACGCCCTTGATATTGTCCGAAGGATCACCCCGAATACCCTTGAGATCGGTTATGTGCTCCGGCCCGAACCCGTAGCGCTCCTTCACCGCGTCCACGTCGTAGAGGAGCGTATCGGTGATGCCTTTGCGCATCGTGTAGACCTTCACATTATCTGAAACCAACTGAAGCGTATCGAGGTCGCCTGTCACGATGATGATGTGAATGTCCTTACGGACCTGAAGCTTTTTCACGATCGCGCCGATCACATCGTCGGCTTCGTAGCCCGGCGCCTCGTAGAGAGGAATCCCAAAAGCCTCAAAAACGCTTGGGGCCCGCGAAAGCTGCGCGACGAGCTCCGGCTCCGGCCTCGCGCGCGTCGCTTTGTATGCTTCGAAGAGCTGATGCCGATTCGTCTTTCCCGGCAAGTCGCGCGCGGCAACAATGTAGTCGGGCTTGAGATCATCGATTGCTTTTAAGAGCGTGCTTACGAGCCCGTAGAGGGCTCCCGTGGGCTCTCCTTGAGAGCTCGAGAAATCGGGTATCGCGTGGTAGGCACGGTGCAAAATCGCGTGGGCATCGAGAATCACGAGCCGCAGTTTTTTCTCATCGCTGTGGGAATTTTTCGCGACAATCATATGACGCTTCGCATTGTACACCTCCAACCCTCCTCTTCGTCCGTGCGTTACAATAGAGCAATGACGACACAGTTCAACGAGAAGAAGCAGGCCGAGCGGCTTGAGGAGCTTCACAAAAAAGAAGAGGAGCAGCTCGCGGAGATGCTCTCGCACAAGTACAAAGTCGACTACGTCGACCTCACAAAAAAATCCATCGACACCGACGCACTCCGTCTCATTCCGGAAGAGGAAGCGCGCGCCGCGGAGATCGCCGCCTTCCGGAAGATCGCCAAAAAACTCTTCGTCGCGATGCGCGCGCCGGAGCGAGCCGACACGCTGCAGGTCGTCGAGAAACTGACGCGCCTCGGCTACGATGTGCATCGATTCATCGTCTCGCGCGACTCGCTCGCGCACGCGTGGAGCCGCTACCACGATATCTCCTACGCGACCGAAACGGAGGCCGGCGTGCTCACCCTCTCCAACGAAACCATAGAGCAGATGCTCAAGAAGCTAAAGACCTTGGACGACGTCCGCGCCGAAATCGCAAGCCATGCGGGGAGCAAAGATACGCACCGCATCTCCCGCGTCTTGGAGATCATCATGGGCGGCGCGCTCTCCCTCGGCGCCTCCGACGTACACCTCGAGCCCGAAGAAGAGGGCGTGCGCATGCGCTATCGCCTCGACGGCGTTCTTACCGAAGTGCTGGTGTTCGATGCGCCAACGTACGCCCTCATCACTTCGCGCATCAAGCTCCTCTCCGGATTAAAGCTCAACATCAAGAACGCAGCGCAGGACGGGCGCTTCTCTATCGTGGTGAATGAAAAAGAGATCGAGATCCGCACGAGCGTGCTCCCCGGCGCGTATGCGGAAACGATCGTGATGCGCATCTTGGATCCTACGACGATCGCTCTCCCGATGGAAAAACTCGGCTTCGACAAATACCTCATGGAAATTTTCAAAGTCGAGATCGCAAAACCAAACGGCATGATCTTGAACACCGGCCCTACCGGAAGCGGAAAGACGACGACCCTCTACGCGTTCTTGAGACAAGTGCACAATCCCGGCATCAAGATCGTCACGATCGAGGACCCGATCGAGTACCACCTCCCCGGCATCGTGCAAACGCAAGTCTCAAAAGACTACACCTTCGCCGAAGGATTGCGTAGCACCCTTCGCCAAGACCCCGACGTCATCATGGTCGGCGAGATACGCGACAGTGAAGTCGCCTCGACGGCGGTGCATGCCTCACTCACCGGCCACCTTGTCTTCTCGACGCTGCACACGAACGATGCTGCCGGCACCTTCCCCCGCCTCATCGACATGGGCGTGAACGCCGACATCCTTGGCGCAGCTGTCACGACCGCAATGGCGCAACGCCTCGTGCGCCGACTCTGCCAAGATTGCCGTGAATCCAGGATAATGAGCGCAGAAGAAAAGAAAACAATGGAACCACTCCTCAAAAATATCCCCCACCCCGAAGATCTGCCGAAAAATCGCGACACGATGTGGGTCCCGAAGGGCTGCGACAAATGCGGGAACATCGGCTACAAGGGCCGCATCGCGGTCGTGGAGGTCATTCTCATGGACAAGGAGATCGAGGAAATGGTGCGCAAGAGTTCGAGCGAGCGCGACATCTGGCACGCGGCGCGCCACCAGCTGATCCGGCGGATGGCGCAGGATGGCGCGGTGAAAGTTTTGCAGGGCATCACCTCGCTCGAGGAACTCGGTCGAGTCGTTGACTTGCACGATGAAGTAATGCTTGAGACGATTTCGTAGCGATGAGGCCTGCCCCGTAGGAAGCGCGGAGCGCTATGGTACCGGGTTCATGTTGGAAACTATTTTGTGATGTGACCACAAAACCTGATTGCGCGAGAGCAGTGAGGTCTAGAATGTGTACAATCAGACACAAAGTATGAGCGATGCGTCATCGACTACATTCACCGTCCGCGTTGAGTCTGCGGTAAAAAGGCGCTTGGAGCAGCTCTCCAAGCACACAGGACGCAGTCGATCGTTTCTCACCGCCGAGGCGTTGAGAGAGTACCTCGACATCAACGAATGGCAAACCGTCGGTATCAAGAAAGCCATGGAAAGTCTCGATCGAAGACGAGGCATCTCGCATAAGCAAGTCAAGGCATGGATTCGGTCGTGGGGAAGAAAGCGTCAGCGTGCTGCCACAAGGGAATCTCGACCATGAAGATCACATGGTCGCCGGCGTCCGTCGAGGATATCTAGGATCGCTCCAAGCTTATATCGCAGAAGACAACCCTGTCGCTGCCCGACAGATCGCGCTTCGCATCGTCCGCGATATCGAATCACTACTGGAGCATCCACATAGGGGGCCGCCCCGGCCGTGTGCCCGGCACCCGCGAGCTCGTCGTTTCGAGAACGCCGTACCTTGTCCCTTACCGACTCCGGGATGCGACAATCCAAATTCTCCGCATTTATCACAGTGCGCGCCGCTGGCCAGATCAGCTTTAGGACGGCGCGGTACTGGAGTTAGTAGAAATATGTTGTATGTTGCGCTGATCTGTCAACAGGCTATTGCCAACGCGGACTGTCCACGTGCTAATGCAAAACTGGCTTTAAAATTTCTAACAGGGTGTTATCGTCTTGAGAGCGTTCGAGACACACAATTTCGGGCGATGCTTTCTCTCGAAAGTGCAGCGAGGTTCTAAGGATAGGGGCCGTAAACCCAGCCCCAGTTCGGCATCTCGTCCCAGACATCAAAGCGAACGCTGATGTAAAACTGGGGCTGGACTACCGCCGCCGTCCTCGAAAAAAGCCGCTCATCGCCCGAAACTATGTGCCTCGAAGAAAATCAATATTTACTATTAGGTAATGAAACTAGGCGAAAGAATATCACGCAAAGTATAAAAGTCAAGCCCACGTAGGAAAGCTCGTTCCAAGCTTCCAAAAGGCCCGGGAGCCTTCGTTCCGGTTCGCACGAACCCGAATAAGCCGACCATGAACCAAAAAGCAAAAAAAGAGATAGAAAAATCACCCCGTTCGCTCGATCAAGCGCTCCGTCCTTCAGACTGGAGCGACTACGTGGGCCAATCGAGCATCAAGGAGAACCTCCGCATCCTTCTCACGGCCGCGAAGGGACGGAACCACCAGCCCGAGCATGTGCTTTTGTATGGCCCTCCCGGACTAGGCAAGACAACGCTCGCACACTTGATGGCGCGCGAGATCGGCGCCTCGCTCCGGAGCACCTCCGGCCCCGCGATCGAGCGCGTGGGCGATCTTGCGAGCATTCTCACGAACCTCTCGCCCGGCGACGTGCTCTTCATCGACGAGATACATCGGCTTAACCGCACCATTGAGGAGGTACTCTACCCCGCGATGGAAAGCGGCGTACTAGATATCGTGATCGGGAAGGGCCCAAGTGCGCGCACCGTGCAGCTCGAACTTCCGCCGTTCACGCTGATCGCCGCAACGACGCGCATCTCGATGCTCTCTGCGCCTCTTCGCTCCCGCTTTTCGGGCGGAACCTTTCGCCTGAATTACTACGACGAGAACGAGATTGAGGAGATTCTCAATCGCTCGGCAACGATCCTTGGGATCTCCGTAGACGATGACTCCGTACGCGAGATCGCGCGCCGCTCGCGCGCGACGCCGCGCACCGCCAACTACCTTTTGAAACGCGCTCGCGATTTTGCCGAAGTAAATGGTGAGCAACTCGATCTCAAGACGGTAAAGAAAGCGCTTGCTCTCCTCGAAATCGACGAAGGAGGCCTCAACCAAACCGACCGCGATATCCTCGCCGTCATCGTTGAGAAGTTCAAAGGCGGTCCGGTCGGTCTGAAAACCATCGCCGCTTCGCTTTCTGAAGAAGAGGAAACGATCGAAGAAGTGCACGAGCCCTACCTCATGCGGCTCGGGCTGTTAGAACGTACCCCGCGGGGACGAGCTGTCACCAAAAAAGGATACGATCACATTGGTGCTCCCGCGCCGCGAGAACAGAGGCGACTGATTTGACGGAGGTGTGGATAAAAGGCAAATCCGCGCTCGCGGAGATATACAATGTTCGCAACGCACGGTAACGCCCCCATGGTAAGAAAAGCGATCATGGGCAAAGCGCAAGAGAGGCCTCCGCGAGGGAGGCCTCTCTCGTTCTCGGTTATTGCGGATCATCGCTACTCTAACCGACGGTTCCTGTAACTTCAGTACTTGCGTACCGGATCCAAGGAACTGTCATCAGGTGTGTCGGGAATTGCTTCCGTCCTCCTTGACGACGACTGACGCACGGTAAAGCGCATCAGTATCAGCGAGTATATCGCGACTCTTTTAGTGTCAAATCCATGCAAACTCCCGATTTTCGGGGATTTCCTGTGCATGAAGCTGTGTATAACGTCGAAAATCGCGATCCTCTTTGGAGAAAACCTCGTCTGTGCTTCGTATGAGAAGCGTTGACGAGATGGTTATTAGGAGAGCAACCGCAAAAAACGAAGTCGTATTTTAAGGGACTGGGAACGATTTTGACCTTAAGATTCATCCCAGCCCAAATGAATTGGCAAGTAATTCCTTTGCTTCGGAAAGCGATTTGACTATGTAATCTGGGTTTTCGTTTGTGTGTGTCGGTACCTCATCAGCAAATTTACCTTGCCGCACCCATATTGTAGTGGCACCGAGCCTTTTCCCCACAGCAAGTTCCGATTTAATCCGATCGCCTATGAACAGTACAGACCCTGGGTCATCTTTTGGTACAAATGGCTCAAACAAGTTGTCCTCTTTTACTCCATTGTCAGACCCGAATAGAAATGTCCTCTTGTGAATTCTAGCCGGCGTGGCGTGAT
>CAYRQI010000039.1:0-359 GCA_964426425.1 uncultured Candidatus Saccharibacteria bacterium
CGCAACCATTCGTCCGCGAAGAAACACTCGATGCGCAACTCTCCGAGTTGCTCTCGCGTTTCCATTTGCCGCCGCATTGGGCGGAGGAACTGAACAAGATGGCAGATCGAGATGCACAGGAGGCCTCTCAAACCACGGCGGCGTCCGTCCACGCGATGCGGGCGAAGATTGCCGATCTGGACGGCAAAATTGCCCGCCTCACCGACCTCTTTGTCGAGCAAGATATTGAGCGCGACGAGTACCTATCGCGCAAAAGAGAGTTGATGTCCAACAAAAGGTCGGCGCAAGAGAATATCTTGCGCTTGGAACGAAACGCCGCCGTTTGGCTCGAAACCATGCGAGCATGGCTAAAGAACGCT
>CAYRQI010000039.1:369-8423 GCA_964426425.1 uncultured Candidatus Saccharibacteria bacterium
CTCCATGTGCGCGCTGCAGGACTCGAACCTGCGACCCTCTCGGTGTAAACGAGATGCTCTACCAACTGAGCTAAGCGCGCATGTGCCCTCGCGAGGAATCGAACCTCGATAGCCGGCTTAGAAGTCCGGAGTTTTATCCATTAAACTACGAGGGCTACTCTCCAATCCTATAACTTCTAATAACCAATTCCAACCTCCGATCTCTATCTCGACGGGTCGGCAATCCTCGGCGGATTTTTCTTGAGAAACTCGTAGCGGGTGCGGCGCGCCTCAAATCCTTCGAGTGTCGCTTTCAAAGCTCCCGGATCTAACAACAGGATGCCACTGCTTCCACCCGAAAGGAGCGGGGTTTCTTCTCCTTCATCGAACAATGTGTAAAACTTCATTCCACCGTAGGAGACGAGACTCACAAAGACAAGCGAGGCCACGACGAGGAGTGCTCGCCAGTACACATCAGCGAGCAGCCGGAGCTTCTCCGGCTCATGACGATACTGCCACGTATCGCGAATGGAGCTCCAGATATGTGTTACCCATCTCATATTGCAGGAATATCGGCCGTGGTGAGGAAGCGCATTTTTGTGACACCCCGCCACAAACTTCGGTCAGGCTTGCCGCTTCCCGGGCTTGGCAGGCGCTCGAATTGCAACTCATCGAGAGCAGAAGGAATGGGGAGCGATTCGAGAAATGCGACGACGTGAGCAACCTGCGTGAATGATCCACGTGCCTCGATCGTAAACGATGCGGTGCGAAGCGGAGAAGATTCGCTCCCCGTAATGGAAGGCGCCTGACCGATCTGTATCGAAATGCCTGTGTCCCGTGCGAGCGCCTCGATTGTGTCGAGGATCTCTAAAAGATCGGCGTTTGAAAGCTCCTCAAGTTTCGCGCGCTCCTCGCGTGTGGCGCGGGCAAGCGCGTGGAGCTGGAGCGCTGCCGAGTGTTCGGCCGATTGCCGCTCCATGCCCGCGATCTGCGCACGATGCTCCTCTGCCGCTCGGGAGATCGTCCACGCAAAGTAGAAGACACCCACCCATAGCAAAACGGCGAGGAGAAATGTGAGGTAGGAAATGTAGCGCGTAACGATAAGGTTCATACAAAGCTAAAACGTGCCGGTGATCGTAATCGTAAATCGGTTTCCTGCTGTGCCGGCAAGCACGCTGATCGGCACCATGACGCTCTTGAACCGGGAGTTCTCTACAAGTGCGTCGCGGTACGCACTGATGTCATCACGAGACGAGCTCGTGCCGCCAAGAACGATTACCCCTTCCTCCCCTCTCACTAAAGAAACATTCGTGATGACGATGCCGGGAGACCGCGCCGTAAACACTTCTTCGAGAACCTCGAGAAGAGATGTGGTCGTCGACGCGACCTCCCCGAGGTCGCGAAGAATGAGTCGCGCGCGCGCGAGCCCCTCGCGCTCCTCGCTCTCCGAGAACACCCCCGTCACAACAGGCGGCGAATCTTGCTCCACCGATGCGCCGCGCACCATCGCGTACACGGGAAGGAGTGCGAGGAGCACGCTGATGCCACAGACAATCGCGGCGAGCGACCCGACCAAAAGAAAGCGGTCGCGGAAATGACTCCGTACGTGCTTGAGCTCTCGTGGTGGTAGAAGGTTCCCCATACGTTTCAACTATTCCGCAGGGCAAGTCCTACGGCTGTTGCAAACTGCAACGACGCGCGACGAGCAATCGGGGGAATGTACTCATCGAACGAGCAGACGTTACGCCATACGCTTGGCCGCACGACCTCGACCTGCACACGGGCCGCAAGATAATCCGCAAGACCCTTGAGGTTCGCGCTGCCTCCGAGGAGGAACACCTGCTCAAGGGGGGTCAGCCGGTCGCCCCGTTCGCTCCGGCGAGTGTCCCAGTAGTGAAAGTGGCGCACGACCTCGTCCGCAAGCGCGGAAACCGTTCCCATTACCGCCTCGAAGCCGGCCACGTTTTTGCCTTCGCGCGCAAGCAGCCCCTCCTCGTTTTTGAACGTAGCCGCCGCTTCCGGCGTGAGAGCGAGCTTTTCAGCAATGGCGCGATCGATGCTCCCGCCCCCCACGGCAACCGTGGAGGTGAAAATGGGAATGCCGCGTTTCAAGACTGAAAGCCCCGTGCGAAGCTCGCCGAAGTCGACGACAAGCGTGATGGGTTCGTCTTCTTCCGCGCTCGCAACCGCCCGCGCGATCGAGCGTGCCTCGACCTCGAGCGAGAGGAGTTCCAAACCCGCGGCAGCAAACACGGAAGCATACTGCTCGGCAAGCGGAAGGGGAAAGACGGTTACACCGATCTCTGCACCCGCCTCCTCACGCGCGATAAGATCAAAATCGTACACGGCTTCAGTGGGCGCGATGGGGACCCTGTCCTGCAGTTCAAACTCGATCATAGAGCACACGTGCTCGCGCGAGGAAACCTCGGGCACCCGCATGCTAAAGACGTAGGCCAACTCCTCGGGAAGTGCTGCATGCACACACTCGACGCCCATACTCTCCTTGAGATCCTTCAAGATTTGCGAGAGCGCCGCGGCATCCTCAATGACACCGTTCACCACAATGCCTGCGTGGAGCGACTCGTGGCCGAATGAGCGCACCTCTTTCCCCGAGGCCCCCTCCCCGAGCACGATCCACTTGATCGAGGCGTCGGAGATATCGACGCCCGCTGCGGCGGGCAGCAGTATGTGCGGGCGAGGAAACCACCGTGAAAGCGTACGCATAGCGGTACTCGCGCCGTGAGAAAAAAACGCCGCTGGTGCTTTAATCCCCATTCACGCCCATTATAGCGCGTCTGACGGGGAGCTCCGCATATCCAAGTAGCGCTGCAAAATGATCGCGGCTGCCGCGCTATCGTCGTGTGGCCTTCCTTCAGGGGCATATCGCGATGCCTCTACCGAGCTTCCTGCTTCCCACGCGGGGATAACGGGCACGTTCGTTTCTTTTTTGAGCTTCCCGATGAATGCATCGACATCCTTCGTAACCGGGTTCTCTCCGCCGCCAAAGGCGCGCGCATCGCCGACAACAATGGCTGATATTTTTTCCTTTGCAATGATCTCCAAGAGAGCGGGAAAGAGTGTCGTGTTGTTCTCGAGCACTGCGCGCGGAAAGGCAATGCCTTCGCTCGACACCGCGACCCCGACGCGCTTTGCGCCGTAATCGATACCAAGATACCGCATGCAGAAAGTATACGCAGGATATTCTGTCATCACCACCCTGACATACGTTTCGTACCATGGTACAAAACGTATGTCAGGGGAGACGCGAAGTCTTGTAGAGATCGGGACGATGAGGTTTGAGCCGGACTATTTTCACGGCAAGACCGACGCGCGAGAGATCGCGTTCCAAGTAGTCCACATATTCTCCGTGTTGGTCGTAGCCGAGCGCGATGACGTCGGGTTTCTCATCCGCAATGTGCCGCACGTATCCTACTTCGTCGCCAAGCACCGCTTTATCAACTAAGGGATGCGCGGCAATAATCGCGAGCCGCTCACTTTCGTGGTGGCGCGGCAAAGAACCTTTGATACGCGCTGCGACATGATCACGTGCGACAGAAACGATAAGGTACGGCTCTTTCGCAAGCGCGCGCGCCTGCTCAAAAAAATTCTCGTGTCCTTTATGGACAACATCGAACGTCCCAAACACCATAATGCGCGTCATACCGGCTGTCGGAAATACTCGCCGACTTTCCTGATGTCTTCTTCGATCGCGGCGCGAAGCGCATCGTCACTCTCAAACGTCGAGCTGTCGCGAATCTTTTGGTGAAGCTCGACGGTGATTTCTTTTCCATAGAGGTCGAGTGTCGCATTGAATACGTGAGCTTCCAGTATCTTCCTTTTTTGGTCTGCAAACGCAGCTGCAATATGCGGTCTTCCACCTACCACAACCCGCGCCGCATAGATTCCCGATATGTGCGGATCATCAAAGGAAATGTTCACGGTCGGAAACCCGAGTGCCGCAGCACGCTTCGTGCCTTTTTGCACAACGCCTGAAAAAGACTTCATATTGCTTCAATATTGAGAAAGGTCGGTGTATCGTATACCCACGGAGGGGTGGCAGAGTTGGTCTATTGTACTTGTCTTGAAAACAAGAGCCTCGGAAACGGGGCCGTGGGTTCGAATCCCACCCCCTCCGCCCGCTATTCACAGCCCCCCTTAAGAGAGCTTGCGCATAGTGTACAATGCCATCATATGAAACACTCTTTGACAGGCTCAGGGCAAGCCAGAGGCTTCACCCTCATTGAATTACTCGTCGTTATCGCCATTATTGGTCTTCTTGCCTCCATCGTCGTCGCATCGCTTGCCTCCGTTCAAGGAAAAGGACGTGATGCGCGTCGAATTGCTGATATTGACGCTATCAAGAAGGCGCTCGCCATCTACTCCGTCGACAATGGAGCATACCCGATCGCAACCGCAACCACGACTCTTGCAGCGACCTCAACAGTTGGCGCGGCACTCATTAGTGCCGGCGCGATAAGCTCGATTCCGAATGATCCAAACGGCTCGCAATATTACTACGTGTCGAACTCGACCGGGACCACCTACAGTATCAACTTCTGTCTCGAAACGACGACCATCAAGGGATATACAGCGAGCTGCAACAACTACGCGAGACCATAAGGGTAGTTTGTAGTTAGTAGAAAGTAGTTTGTAGAGAACAACGAATACAGATGCGCAGTCTCGCAGAGCATCTCCGATGTCGGCCATTTCCAATGCGATATACTTGTGTTCATGGTTGAGTCCCTTCCGATTCGCTGGCGCGCGTACGAACACGAACATATCGAGCGCGGCGCTGATTGGTACTGGGCTCTCGGCATCTTTGCGGTAGCCGTTGCCCTCATCAGTGTACTTCTTGGCAACATCCTCTTCGGCCTGCTTATCATTGTCGCAGCCGGCACGCTCGCGGCACTCGCCTCTTCCCCTCCGCCCTTGGTGGAATTCGAGCTTTCCGATAGGGGTATCAAGATCGGCGACACCATGCATCGCTACGAAGAAATCATCTCATTCTGGGTGGAAGATCACGACGCCAATCCGCCGATCCTACTCGTCGACACGATAAAATGGCTCTCGCCCAACCTCATCATCCCACTCGGCGATGCTGACCCAAAGCTTGTCCGAAGCTACCTCGCCGAGCGCGCCGAGGAAGTACCCATGAAGGAGCCCGTGTGGCACAAGGTCCTTGAGTTTTTTGGACTGTAACTGGAGCAACTCTCTACAGTATCGACACGGTCGTACTCGCCGCGCGCGTGCCACCGCCGATCGTTGCGCACTTGAGAACGAAGGTCGCAGGAGAGGAGAGCGGCGGCGTAACGACTGCGCCATTCACGTTCGTCGCATTCTTGTGCTGTTCGGTAAAGTCCGATAGCTCGGGGCTCGAGATGATGCACGACTGCATCCCCGATGTCACCCAACCGATTGCCGATGTTGTTCCGGAAGGCACCGATTTTGGATTCGCGACAAGTACGATCGCGGGCTTTGCGACCTGCACGCTGCACTGCTTCGATGCAGCCGTGCCTTGATCAGAGCACGTGAGACCGTAGGTCGCCACATTGGCATTCCCGGGAGGATCGGAAACAGTAACAGTCGTCGAGCCCGTTTGTGCGCCGCCTGTCTGGAAGCCAGCACCAATGCTCGTCCCGGACGAGCACGAGTAGGTGATCGCGATCGTCATGCCCACATCGACGACATGCGGCTGACACGAAAGCTGCGCGGTGAGCGGCAGCGTGCCGCCGCCGCCTGTCGGGACGCACTGCCAGCCGACGACACATGAGTTGTTTTGCCCGCCGTAGGTCGGACGCCACGTGCCGTTTTGGCATGGTTGCTGGGGCTGCACGGGCGGCGGCGGACAACCCTGCCCTTGTTGCGGAGGAGGAGCGCACCGGTCGCTCCTGCCTGACGATCCTCCAAAGAAACGAAGGAACGCGGACGATCCCGAGCTTTGTTGTTGAGCGCAGCCGTACTGGCAGTATTGCACCGGCGTATCAATACACTGGTTGTTGCGCGAGTACAAGGTGTTGCCCTGACAGATGGTCTGCCCGCCATAGCACGTCCCCGGCGGATGCGGCGTCTGGTTCCCCGGCGGCGGCTGTCCTCCCAAAGGAGGAAACGTCGAGCCCGGCGGCCCTCCGCCATGATAGGATCCCGGCCCGGGATATGAATTGCCGGGATCCGTAGGGCCACAGTTAGGAGGACAATCTCCCTTGTCCGTATCACCACCCTTATCATCCTTTCCGTCCGGCGGCCCTCCGCCACTCTCTAATCGTTTTATTTGCTTGCTCAGTTCGTCGAACCTTTTTTTGGCCGCCTCCTCTTTTTCGCGTGCCGCGTTTAAGTCTTTCTCCGCACCTTCTTTGAGATCCTTACACGCGGTATCACCTGCAACACACGTAATCTTGTTGTAGGCGTCTAGCGCGCCCTTTGTTTCGACCTTTGCTTTTTCATACTCATCTTGTGCCTTTTGCTGTTCCGGCCGGAGAGCATCTGCCAGAATCTTGCCTTCGCGCTCATCAATGGGCCCACTTAAAAGGTTGTTGTTCGCGTTAGGTCCTAAATCATTGTGTAGATTCTGCTCTCGAGCCTGTTTCTTCAACGGCCTATATCCATCTATGTTGGCTGGTTTGCACTTCTCCTCTGCCTTTTTGTTTTCGTTCAGTTCAAACGAGCAATAGTTGGATTTGCATGTTCCCGGCTCTACACCTTCCTTGGGACTGGAAGTCACTCTAACTCGCCCATCAGAAAGTAATACGATTTTGGATTCCAGTCCAACACATTCCACTCCTGCTGTGTTTTTGATAGCGCCCACACACCTACTCGGCTCCACCGGGTCTTCATTACTTTCAAACGTCGTTGGTGCATGCCTCGTCGCTTCGCCCACCTGTGCTTTTACAAGACTATCCTTCGCCTCCTTACACTTCTGTTCGATAGCTTTTTTGCGCTCTGCGTCCGCCTTCGCTTTTGCAGCCTTTTCCTCAGCGGCTTTCTTGGCGGCTACTGCATCAGTGTCGGCAACTGCAAGACTAGACGCAACCTGAGAATCTCCCGAGGAATTGGAAAGGTCGGCGACGAGTGCCACGCCACCGAGCATCGCGACGATGACGAGACTTGCGAGTATCGAAGCACCACGCTCCCCGCCTTGGAAGGGTTCGTTCATGTCACTATGATACTCCCTCTTTTCCCCCACGCTTGCTCAAGTGTGGAAAAGGTATGATCTTAGGCTACAATCCACAGGATTCGAACCCACATGGTAGTCTGTAGTATAGATATTCTATACAATTATCGGTATGCGTGGTGTCGCTCATAGCAAGGATTTGAAAAAGCTGGCAGCTAAGCTTCGCAAAAGTGGTAAATCGTATTTGCAAATACAAAGGAAGATTTCCGTCCCACGCAGCACATTATGCACTTGGTTGGGCCATAAATATCCAGATGTTTTTACAGAAAAATTGCGGTTGCAACACCTTCGAGCTATTCGTGAAATTGCAGCCGCCTCCATCAAGAAAGCAAAGCAGGAGCGCGACCATGTATATACATTGCGCGGCAGAGATATGGCAAAACAAATCGATATAAGGAACTTGCTTTACCTTAAATCGCTTCTTGCCATGCTGTACTGGGCAGAAGGAACAAAACACACCAGGGTATCTGGTTTGCGCTTCGCAAATACGGACCCAAAAATGATCCTTCTATATATGGCGTTGCTCAGAAAATGTTATCCCATCGACGAAAAAAAACTAAGAATGAGAATCCATGTTCATCACTATCACGACGTCGAGCAAACAAAACGCTACTGGTCTATACTCACGAAAATCCCACTAACACAATTTGGAAAAATTTGGTTAAAGCCGCGGAGCAAGACGAGAAAATTTCGAGAGAATTTTATGGGGCTTTGCTTCGTGAGCTACCTTGACAGTCACATAAGAAAGGAGATACTCGGGCTTGCATACGCAATTCAGGAAAAAATTGCTGGTGCTTTGCCCTCGTCGTTCAATGGATAGGACATTTCCTTGCGGAGGAAAAAATGTGGGTTCGATTCCTGCCGAGGGCACCAAGATTTCACTTTCTGTTTTTTGACCAACGAGTTG
>CAYRQI010000040.1:0-1090 GCA_964426425.1 uncultured Candidatus Saccharibacteria bacterium
CGTGATACACTACAGTCACTGAGGAAATTTATCAGGCTTAGCTAGTCTAGAGCCTAGACAAAAAGAGAACAAGTGTAGTACTCTAAAGCAAGAATGTAGATTATCTTTGAGTTACTATGACTAACACGACATATGCAGGTTCATGGACGGCACTCATAACACCGTTCAAGAAAAATGGTGATCTCGATGAAGACGCGGTGCGCAGGCTTGTGCACAAAGCGATAGAGGGCGGCATGACGGGTGTTGTTCCTGTTGGGACGACGGGGGAATCTCCGACAACAACGGGCGAAGAGGATAAACGTATTATTGAAATCTGCGTCGAGGAAGCAGTTGGGAGAATCCGAGTAATGGCCGGAACAGGTAGCAACTGTACGTGGGAGGCTGTCAAATATACTGAGACCGCGAAAGAAGCGGGCGCGGAATGCTGCCTCGTTGTCTGTCCTTACTACAACAAACCGACTCCCGAGGGATTAAAATTGCACTACAAAGCAGTCGCTGATGTAGGTATTCCAGTGATTGTGTACAACATTGAAGGACGCACTGGTACTAATATCAGGACTGATACATTGATGGAGATAGCCGAGCATCCGAATATCGTCGGCGTGAAAGAGGCCAGCGGGAACATTGAACAAATAAAAGAAGTTCTTGCGCGGCGATCCGGCGACTTTACCGTGCTGAGCGGCGACGATAAGATGACGTTTTCTCTGATGCGCGAGGGCGGCGACGGAGTGATATCCGTTGCCGCAAACATCGCACCGCACGACGTCTCGAAACTCGTCAACCTTTGCGCTACGGAAAAATGGAAGGAAGCAGAGGAACATAACAGTTATCTTGCCGATATGTTTAAGATGATCTTCATAGAAACAAACCCGATGCCAGTTAAATATTGCGCCTCGCGCATGGGATTGTGCGAAAATGTGTTTCGTCTTCCTATGTGTCCACCTACTCAAAAAAGTCAGAAAATCCTTGATACGATGCTCAAGAATTATGGCCTGGTTTCCTGAGTAGTTTCTCATGCATATCAAGCCTTCAAAAAGATTGGCTTCGCTGCCGCCATATGCTTTTGCGGGAATTGATCAAATGGCCGGGA
>CAYRQI010000040.1:1100-2750 GCA_964426425.1 uncultured Candidatus Saccharibacteria bacterium
TGATTTTGGAGCAGGAGATCCATCGGAGCCAACGCCAGATTTTGTCATGAGACGCGTTGCGGCGGCTGCCAAAGAGCACGCGAAAAGCGGCTATCCGAGCTATATAGGGAGTCGTGCATTTCGCATGGCTGCGGCAGAATACATGCGGCGCAGATTCGGCGTTATACTCGATCCAGACACCGAGATTGTCTCTAGCGCAGGAGCTAAAGAGGCGATCTTCAATTTTCCGGAAGGCTTCATTGATCCGGGAGATATCGTTGTCTGTCCTTCGCCCGGATACCCGCCTTTTAAGACAGGTACCATTTTTGCCGAAGGAGAACCATATTTTGTACCGCTTCATAAAAGGAACGATTTTCTTATAGACTATGAAGCGATACCAGCCGAAGTTGCGCAGCGCGCGAAGATAATTTGGGTGAACTACCCAAACTCGCCGACGGGTGCGGTAGCTACACGCGCGTATTACAAGGGTCTCACTGACTGGGCGCGAAGAAACAACATAATCATTGCGTCGGACGAAGGATGTTATATCGACATTTATTTCCACGAACCTCCTCCATCGATACTTGAAGTAGCGCGTGAGGGAGTGATCGCCTTCTATTCACTTTCGAAGAGAAGCAACATGACTGGCTACCGCGTCGGCTTTGTGTGCGGCGATAGGCGCATCATAAGTATTTTTAAATGTTTAAAGACCAACATAGACTCTGGGGTTGCGCACATACTGCAAGAAGCTGCTATCGCGGGACTTGCTACTGATGCGCACGTCGCGTATATGCGAGAACTGTACCGCGAGAAACGGAAGATACTTGTCGACGCACTGCGTACACTTGGATTCGATCCCAAGGAACCTGATGCGACTTTCTATCTCTGGCTTGATGTATGTGGCAGCGATGTTGAATTTGCGAAGAAGCTCCTTCATCCATCGCTCGGGATCATCGTAACGCCTGGGAGCCTCATTTCTGAGAAGTGCGCAGATGGCTCAAACCCGGGCGAGGGCTATGTCCGTTTTGCACTTGTACCATCGATTTCCGACATCAAAGAGGCAGCTCGTAGACTGCGATCAGCATCGTGGAGTTGATACGTCTGCGATGAGTCGTATTTGAGGTTAATGGGATACATAGCATACTCCTCGATCATCCAGCCGGTCTACGCGCTGGATCCGTACAGCACCCCTTTGTGAACGGAGGCGCGGAGTGTCGAGTGCTTCCTTGTCGAAGACGTGGTACAGGACATTTCCGACAGCAACGCGCGGCAGACAAGGCGTGAGAAATATTACGCCACGAACGTGAAGCAAACATCGGACGTATCACCAATTCCGTTACCCCCAATTTCTTTCGCTCGATCAAATTGGTCCTCTTACAAAAACTGTCGAAGACTCGAGGATTCTGCTTGATGGTATTCGCGGATATGATCTGAATGACAGCACTTCATTGCAGAATCCGAAAAGCGGACTCAAAAACTCCATAGTATTGGCGTGTCGCGAAAATCTCTTGAGAGCGGCGTGGACCCAGACTTTTTGAAGGTATTTGAGCATTTATAACGTTCATAACACCATAACGACATCGTAAGTCGTTATGAGATCGTTATGGGGGTGGGCTACGGTATCAACCTCGCCCTGCCCGGGCGCCGGATCTCCCCCCCCCCCAGCTCACG
>CAYRQI010000040.1:2760-8077 GCA_964426425.1 uncultured Candidatus Saccharibacteria bacterium
GCTCACGGAGGGCAGCTATCACATCTTTTCCGTATTCGACCGGGTGGCCTCGACGCTCGTTCCAATTGATACCCTCCGCTCGCAGCTGCAGCGCTTTCAATCGCCGGATGTCGGAATGCGTTGGTTTACCTCATGCGACGGCCCCGTGGCACTTCTTGTACTTCTTGCCCGAGCCGCAGGGACAGGGTTCATTGCGGCCGACTTTATTCGTCTTTTTGTCATTATCTTGAATGACTGTCACGACCGACTTGGACTGGTGTGAAAGCGAGATACCGCTTTCTTTGAGAAAATCCTCATACTTTCTGAAAACCGTTCGGTGGTACTGGCGCTCTCCTCTTTTTTTGATGACTGCCCGCATATCTTTGATCAACTGGATGTCGCGCTTCGATATGCCTTTTGGCAAAACGGAAAAGTTGTCGAGTGGATCGAGGTGCTCCCGCTTAATACGTAGTCCGAAATCGTAATGCGGATTGAGGCGCAGAGCTGCGAGGAGCAAGCTTTCTCCGAGTGCGAAACGGGCGTTGCTTTCGTTGAAACATGAGACTGCCGCATTCGCAAATACGCGGAATGCACTCGCCATGGGAACTTTGTCCTTGAGCAACTCCTGTATGAATTCGGAGTACACATCATATGCTTTTCGCCATTCATGCGCAAGCGTGTGCTGATAAGCGATTTCGAGTGGTTGCATGTATAGCTCGTGTGTGTATGTGTCTTGCACGATAAGACGATTCGGGTTCGAATCAATCTCTTCGTCATATATCTCGGAAGGACAGCGTCCCTTGAGAGCCGGGCGTGGTACATAGTTGCCATAGTGTAGACCTGCGTTCATAAGTCGCTTGCCGTCGCGTTCTGAAACATTTTCGGGAATCAGGAAAAACAGCGCCTTCGTTGCGAATCCGAGCGGGAATCGCTGCTCGTCGGTAAGCCACCTATCAAACTGACGGAGTGAAAACATCTCTTGCATACCGCACGCGCGAAGCATCTGTTCAAACTCTTCTCCATATTCGCTGCGTTTCGCCTCGCACTCTTCACGCGTAAGACGAACAGAGTCGTACATGAAAATCTCTTTTTCTCTCTTGTCGACTGTTTTTGCGGGTGGCGCGCCCGAAAGATATATCGCGGCCTCGTGCGCATCCATACTCCGTTCGCCCCATGATGCCGCCATTCTTTTATATCCCGCACCGAACTCAAGTGGCAGTGGGATGAATAAACTTCCTACCATCTGATAGAGGCCGGCAACCGATGCAATGCGTGTCCATATCGCACCTCGCGAGAGGTGCATGCTTGCTGTCACGTCGTGTACGACGTATTCCCGACCGCGCATGTCCGCAAGCGTCACAGTTCTACCGTTGTCGACCGACTGAATCGAGAATATGCCGACCTTGTACTCGAGCAAATCTTTGTACGCTGCCAGATCGTCTGCCGTCACGCCCAGAGGATTATGCTTCACGAAATATTCGAGTCCGGTTGTATCGTCAAAGATAAGCGACTTTCGATCGAATACGAGCCACTCCGAAAATATTCCTGCCAACTTCTCTGGATCGGAGCAATATTCGAGAAGACGCGAAAACTCAAATTCCTTCAACGCTTTTTCCATTTCGCTATGATGCAGAGCGTAGTATTCTGACACCCAGTCGGAAAGCGCTCTTAAAAATCCAGGCCGCAACATGAACGTAAAAGTCAGAGTCTGATAAACAACCGCGCGAGACGAACTTCGTCATAGTTGTATCCCTCTCCTAATATCGCGCGGGCAGGAGAGAGTAGCATTTGTTTCTCTTTTTGATAGACAATTTCCAGCGCTTGTCTCATTTTTTCGAAACGCTTGAGATCTTGCTTGATGTGCGTGAGATCATCTGCAGTAATCTTCTTATACTCTACAAGCTGCTCGAGATGACTCACGATTGTCTCTACAGTCATGCCGCGTTTCTTTGCAACTTCTCGTATCGAGAGCTTTTGCAAAATAAGTCCTCTCGTTATGTCGCACGAAGGTACGTGCTTCTCCTTTCGCATCGTGTTCGACAATTCTGACTTGTCGGTTCGCGGTGCTCCTCGCTTCCCGCCACATGCTTGGACGAAATTATTGTGCATTGTGCGGAGTTCCGTTTGCGGAATCGACGAAAATTTTTCGCGCGCTGTGTGAGATTGTTCGCGGAAACTCCTATCTTTCGCAAGAATTTCCGGATGTACCTCGAGCGCACGGTGATTGAGGCCAGCAAGCGAAAGTCCCGCGAGCGTGCGCACGCGCGAGAGTGCGACATAGCCTTGGCCATATTCGAAGGAATCAGAAAGATCCATATGAGCGGCGTCCAAGGACATGCCTTGGCTCTTGTGGACTGTCATCGCCCACGCGAGGCGCAGTGGTACTTGGGTGATACGTGCAAGGACTCGTCCACTATCTTCGATGCGCCATTCGTCGGGTAAGGCGAGAATTGTTTTACCGCTATTGGTTTTCACGATCGGGTTACCACTCTCTTTCGAGAACCCTGTGATGACACCGAGCGTGCCGTTCACATACCGATGCGTCGTAACGTCGTTTCTCGTGAACATGACGCGCGCTCCGACTTTGAGCGACAATGTTTCGGGCGAGAGACATCCGCGCTTCAGAGCCGCAATCAATTTCTCGGGACCTCTGCTCTCCATCTGAAATACGCTCGGTTTTCCGAACAGCTTTGCAAGTTCTGCGTTATTTATCTCATCAACGTCGATATTGTGGCTATACAGTTGCGTGATACCATCTTTTGGTTTCGGGGAATATCGCGTGCGAAGAATCTGCTTATGCTCTTCTTTGATGATCGATTTTCGCATCGCCGAGAGAATTTCAAGGAACAGTTTGTCTTCCTGACGGTGCTGCTCCGATAAATAACAGACGAGAGGATTCAATGCTTTCCAGGCGCGTGATCGGTAGGCAAATTCCGTCTGCAAAGGATTTTTGACAATTGTTCCTTGCACGTCTTCATCTTCTTGGTGAGAGACCGGGGGCAACTGAAAAAAGTCCCCAACAAGAACAACTTGAAGTCCGCCGAACGGCTTTTGATTTCTCCGGATCCCGCGGCACACCGTGTCGATCATGGAGAACGTTTGTGCCGATAACATCGAGACTTCATCAATAATGAGGACCCGGCTATTGCTCACTCGCCGCACGACATTCCGGTTCGACTCGATACGATCGAGATCGTACTTTGTGAAATCGCGCAGCACACCAATGCCGCTCCACGAATGAATCGTATATCCGCCGATATGTGTCGCGGCAATGCCCGTTGAAGCGGTGATTGCAGGCTCGATGCCGTACGAGCGCAGGTATGCAACATACTGATTGATCGTGTGCGTCTTTCCACTTCCTGGCTCTCCGGTGAGAAATATGTTTGCACCGGTCTTCAAGATCGCAAGTGCTTCGTTTTGTGTCACCAACGCATTCTAACTCATTTTAGGTAACTGTCAGCCATGAGCAACTAGCGTTGTCTGATGTACGCAAGCGCGCCGTATGCGCCAAGGAGCCACCAAAAGCGATACGCCTCGCCAAAAATTTCCTGCACCTGTGGCCCGAAATGCCAGAGCGAATCGAGCGCGGGTGTCGCCACCCACATCGTGGCGACCACCCCGGCCGCGGCGACACCTGCGAGCGCAGCTTGAATTGTCTGCCCTGCTTCGCTTCCCCACGAAATGCCAACGCGTCCGATGAGTACGTAGAGAACAGCGAACACAAAGCCAAGCAGCAGTGCCTGCATGAGAGGTGTTGTGAATTGCGCAGCCGCTTCGCCAAGAATGAACGCTTGCGGCAAGCTTTGCATGAGAAGGGCGGCAAGCGGGAACGCGAGGGCCACTTGGGAAACGCGTCGCACGCCGGAGCGGACGCAGTCGAGAGCAGCCAAGAGCGCGAATCCGCCGATAATCACCCAATCGAGCGGAATATTGGAGAAAAAGTCAGTAGTCAGTAGTACGTAGTCAGTAGCAGGATCCATCTGGTAATTCTACTACTTACTATTAACTATTTTCTACTGACTATTCACAGTCCTTCCCCTCGTAGTTTCTCAATTAGCTCGCGCGCTTGCTTCGAAAGCTTCTTCGGGAATTCTATTTCGACGCGAACCAGAAGGTCGCCTCGCATTACCCTCCCGTGAGGGACGCCTTTTCCGCGGATGCGCAGTGTCTCGCCGTGGGAAACTCCGGCGGGAATGGTAAGCAATTCTTCGCCGTCGAGCGTTTGAATCCGATACTCACCGCCAAGGAGCGCGTCGGTTAACCGGATGGGTAGTATTGTGATGAGGTTATTGCCTTCGCGCGCGAATGCGCGATCTTCCCGCACGTGGATCTTCACATAAAGATCGCCGGCGGCTCCGCCCGGGGCCACCTCGCCCATCCGCGGCATGCGGATCATTTCGCCATCTTCAACACCAGCAGGAACAACGACACGAATCTCCTCCTCGCGCTTCATTACTCCTTCGCCGCGGCATAGCTCACACGGCGTTTCTGGCACTTCGCCACGACCGTTACAGCGCGGGCACGTGCGACTCGTTGTGAATGTTCCAAAGAATGACCTGCGCGTCTCTCGAATTTCACCTTTGCCGTTGCAGCTTGTGCACGTGACGAGCTTCGAACCTTTCTTTGCACCCGAGCCGCCGCAGCTTGCGCATACCGATTGTTTTGCGATAAGCACGCGACGCTCGGTCCCGAAGATCGCCTCACGGAAGGCGAGTTCAAGATCGATGGAAATATCGCGCCCGCGTCGTGCGCGTGGCGAGCCTGTCGAACCAAAAAATTCACCAAACATGTCGCCAAGATCGAATTCGAACGCCCCTCTGCCTCCCTGAAAGCCCTCGAATCCAAACCCACCCTGCCGTGCGAAATCTGCGAAATCGAAATCGCCGAAGCCGCCTTTGGGTCCACCCCCAGCGAAGGTGTGGCCGTAGGTATCGTATTCGGCGCGCTTCTTTTTATCGGAAAGCACCGCGTAGGCTTCACTCACTTCTTTGAATTTCTTCTCGTCGCCGCCTTTTTTGTCGGGGTGGTATTTGTGCGCCAATTTTCTGAACGCTGTTTTTATTTCGTCTTCCGTCGCCGTCTTCGAAACTCCAAGGATCGAGTAGTAGTCTTTCATTGCGAACCAATCAACTACCCCGCAGCAGAGCTGACGGGGTATGAGTGGTCGTTCCGTGCCGCTCGACTACTGCGACCGACCGTGGTGCGTCCTTGAGTGCCCTTATTTCGTTCATGGACATAACGACTTCGTTTGATGTGTTTAATGCAAGAAAGTTATCCCGATTCCGCTGCCCTCGCAGCAAGCTGCCGCGGAAATCTTTTCTATTATAGACAGGACGAA
>CAYRQI010000040.1:8087-8318 GCA_964426425.1 uncultured Candidatus Saccharibacteria bacterium
TCTCCAGGTCGTTTCTGACAGTTCTGAAGCTACCAAATCTGAAAAAATGCGTGGCAAAAAAGTACTTGATAAAGGTACCCGTGATAAAGGTACCCGACACCGTTATCCCCCGTCAGCGAGCGCAGGGATCGAAAGCAAGGCGAAAAGCAAGAGCGACGACGCGAGAAGACGAATCACGCGGTCATTGTATCAGTACCGTGAATGAACGGCAGAAATACTATGCAACGAGAA
>CAYRQI010000041.1:0-8191 GCA_964426425.1 uncultured Candidatus Saccharibacteria bacterium
CGCTTTCTATCTCGGGCGTGCCCAAGGGAGCGAAAAGTCTTGCGCTTCTCATGGACGACCCCGACATTCCCAAGGTTTTTAAAGAGCAGCGTGGCATCGATTCATTCGACCACTGGACGCTCTTCAACATTCCGCCGGATACGAGCGAGATTGCGCAAGGGGGAAGTGCGGGCACGCGCGGCGCAAACAGCGCTGGGAAAAACGAGTACACCGGCCCCTGTCCGCCGCGCGAATACGAGCCGAGCGAGCACCGCTACTTTTTCCGTCTCTATGCACTCGACTCGCTTCTCTCGCTCGGCACAGGCGCGACAAAGCAGGAAGTTCTCGCTGCGATGGAAGGACACGTGCTCGAGCAAGCAGAGTTAATGGGAAAGTATAAGCGGGTCGCGCCCTAGCTCCCTATGGATGTTCGTATTAAGGCGACCGACTTCCAGATGATGCCGGAGACGAGGGAATACCTCGAAAACCGCATTGCCTCGCTCGAAAAGTTCATGGTGGGCTCTAAGGAAGTCGTTCGTATCGAGGTGGAGATCGGGCGCGATGCGGGACGTCCCCGGCATGGCAAGAACATCTGGTTTGCCGAAGTGCGGGTCATTGTTCCCGGAGGCGAGCCCATTTATGCACGCAACAATTCCGAGAGTGTGAACGGCGCGATCGACGACGTGAAAGAGGAGGTGGAGCGGCAACTTCGCCGCGATCATAAGCTCCACATCCGCTTGTATCGGAAAGGTGGCGCCTTGGCGAAGCACCTGATGCGCCTCGGGGGGTTCGGTTAGATTGGTTTTGCGCCGGAGCGCGAGAATTCTTGGTAGCTCATTTCGCGCTTGCCTTCAGGTTTGACGCGGTCGATGACGAGAGTCTCTCCTTCAAGGTGTGCTTTGAGGATTTGCACGCGTATCTTTCTGGCGTTTCTTTCGAAGAACGCGTATGTACCTATCGTGCTATCGAATGCGCGAATTTTTAAAAGATTCTTGTACGGGTCATCGGCAAGATTGAGAAGACCATCTGACTTTTTTAAGGTTGGACACATTGTTTCGAGGTCATGGTTTTGCTCGCGTGCCTCGATTTCGCCTGATATCCACGGTTTGATAACGGCACCCAGCAATTTTCCGCTCTCGTGCGTTGCAATGGCTTCAAGCTCACTGGCGCTCGGCGGCCATTCAGCAATATGCAGCTCTTTTTGCGCGATGATAGGGCCGTGATCAATTTTTTCATCCATCAGCACAAGCGATATCCCGATCCTGCGATCGTTATTGAGGATCGCGGCTCGGATCGGCGAGGTGCCTTTCCATCGGGGAAGGAGGGAAAAATGGATATTGATAGTGCCGTATCTCGGTATCGAGAAAATTGTATGGGGAAGTATTTTCCCGTAATAGATGACGATGAAAACATCGTACCTATCTTTCCGAAGCTCCGAAGCAAATGCGCTATCGAATTTCTCCGGCTGTAAGACCGGTATGTTTCTCTCCTCTGCCCATATCTTCACCGGCGAGGGAGTTACTTTCATCCCTCTGCCTTTCGGTTGATCGGGCGTTGTGACAATGAGCGATGGCTTGAGCCCTTGCTTTTCGAGGTCATTGAGAAAGACAGCGGCAAGTGCCGGCGTGCCGAAGAACGCAAATCTGATATTCTGGTGTAGACCGCTCTCTGTTTGCTGCTCACTGTTTCCTTTTGTCTTCGTCATGCACGTGTGTCGCTTTGTCGGTATAGAGAATGCCTTCGAGGTGGTCCATCTCGTGCTGAAAGATGTGCGCGAGGAAGCCAGAAGCGCCGCGCATGAAGCGCGCTCCCCGCTCATCGTATGCGCGAATTGTCGCCTTTTCGGCCCGGGGCACCGCACCCCATTTTCCGCGGATTGAAAGACAGCCCTCGTGTTTTTCTTTTTTGGCGCGCGATACTTTGAGCAACGCGGGGTTGATGTATACCTGATCCGGCAGAATCCCCCGAGGTCTGGCCTCAGGGGATTGCGCCTTAGGGGATTGCGATGTGGGTTCGTCGGGGGCACTGCGTGAGCCGCGCGAGAGAGCGCGGCCGGAGACGATAAAAAGTCGTAGCGGTTCGCCGACTTGCGGCGCCGCAAGGGCGACACCGTACTCTTCTTTTGCAAGAAGCGCCTTCATTTCTTTGATGAGGTTTTGCACATGTCGGCTTTTTATTTCAGAGACACGGATCTCTCTTGCTTTCTGACGAAGTATGGCGTTTTTGTCTGCCGGTAAAATCGCTCTCATTCTCGGAACTATACTCCATGAGATAATGCAGTGCTACCTCGCAGGGTAGAGCGAAAAGCACACCTCGCACCACGTTTGATGCCGGGAGTGTAGAATACTGCTATGCGTCATATTGGAGTACATCTCAAGCGCACAGTTGCGAAAAGTCGCGTGACGGAGCGTGGCGAACTCATGAAATATTTTTGCGCGCGGTTGAACAAAAGCCGCGTGCGCGACGGCTTGCCGCCGATAACCATGGCGAGGATGGGGAAACTCTTGGAAAAGATCCCCACGAAAGACCTCTACTATGTGAAGCGTGTCTGCGACGACGCGCAGAATTTTTCCAAGAAATTCTGGTACCTATTGAACCCGGATAAGTACAAACGATAGCTTCCAGCTGCAAGCTTTCAGCTTTCAGAATGTGTAAGCCGATTTCTGACAGCAAAGCTGGCACCTGACAGCTGTTTGACATACAATGCCGTAGCCATGGCATTCTCGCTTTCTCCGAAACTTGGTATCGATTTAGGGACGACGACGGTCCTCGTCTTTGTGCCGGGGAAGGGGATCGTGCTGAATGAGCCTTCGGTTGTTGCTGTTGCGCAAGGAGAGAACAAGATCCTCGCGGTAGGCAATGAGGCAAAAGAGATGGTCGGCCGCACGCCCGACGAGATCGTTGCCTATCGACCGATGAAAGACGGCGTGATAGCGGATTACCGTGTCACCGAAGCGATGCTCCGCTACTACATCCGCAAATCGTTGGGGAGGTGGAATCTCTTCCGCCCTGAAGTCATGGTTTCCGTGCCTGCCGGAGTGACATCGACAGAGCGCCGCGCGGTGGTGGAAGCGGCAACAAAAGCAGGCGCGCGCGAGGCGTACGTCGTGAAGGAACCGATCCTTGCCGCGATCGGAGCGGGGATTCCCATTCATGAGGCGCGCGGACACATGATCGTCGATATCGGGGGAGGTACGACCGACATCGCCGTCATTTCGCTCGGCGGCATTGTCGCCTCGACCTCGGTGAAGTGTGCTGGGAACGCTCTCGACCGCGCGATCGCCGATCACGTCAAGAAGACGTACAATCTTTCGATAGGCGACAAGATGGCGGAAGATGTAAAAATATGCATTGGCTCTGCCGTACCGATGGAGCAAGAGTTGATGATGATGGCAAAAGGGCGTGATCATCTCACAGGATTGCCGCGCTCGATCGAGATCGGTACCAACGAAGTCGTGCGTGCGATCGGCAAGGAGCTGCGCACCATTATCAACGCAATAAAGGATGTGCTGCAGGAGACGCCTCCCGAGCTCGCGGCGGATATCATCGACAATGGCATCGTGATGACGGGTGGCACGAGTCTTCTTCGCAATTTTCCCGAACTCGTCTTCCGCCGTACCGGCGTGCGCGCTCGCCTTGCCAAAGACGCACCCTTTTGCGTCGCCATGGGCACCGGCGAGGCCCTGAAGCATCTCGACGCCTATAAGAAAGCGATTATTGCAAAGAGATAACTGCAAAAAAGTTTACCCCGCACCAAGCTTGCTTAGGTGCGGGGCCATTATCGCCAAGCGCTAGGTATCAGCCGTTTCTCGGGGGAGGGGGTTCTTTCGGAGCCGATTGCTGAAGTTTCGTGATGTCCTGCATGAGTTTGCGGAGGTCGTTCTGAATGTCCGAGAGCGTCTTCCGCTGCTCTGCCTTGCGCTCTTCCTCAGCTTTTTCTTCCTCACTCGTTTCCTCAACCTCCTCGCTTATCTCCTCGACATCTTCACTTATCTCTTCGATGTTTTCTTGAAGTTCGCCGACGTCTTCCTGAATCTCGCCGATGTCCTCTTGCATCGTCTCTATGTCCTCGCTTACCTCCTTGAGTTCGTGGGTTGTATAGTTGATTGTCATCTGGATAAAGATCGCGAGGTAGATCGCTTCGAGCGAAACGATGGTAGTGAGCACGAGGAGCATCTTTTCATAAGCCAGCCACTCTTCGGCCGCCGCGATGAAAAAACCGACAAAAAAGATAGTATGGACCACGACCGACGTTGGTGAGCCGATCCAGCGCGTGATGCCGATCGCGGTTTTCCAGATGTAGTACGGGTCTTTCATGCTGGTCTTCGTTGCTTGTCGGCAGTATACCTCCGCATTGGTATACTTGAGTCATGAAATCGAGCTTGGTGGGGAATACTCATCTGGTCGCGGGAGGACGGGAGAAGCTCGTCGATGTGGTCGAATTTTTGGGATCCTCGGGGATCGAGACACGCGGCAATCCCGACGTATACGTGAAAGCCTACAAACATTTCGGAATTGACGAAGCAAGGGAATTACGCGAGAGGGCGACATTGAGGCCTTTTGGGGAGCGACGCGTGTTTGTGATCGCGATGCCCGACATCAATCGGGAAGCGCAAAATGCGCTACTCAAAACTCTTGAAGAGGCGCCGGGGGATGCGCTGTTCTTTTTCATCCTCCCCAATCCCGGGACGCTTTTGCCGACCTTCCGCTCGCGCGCGCATGTTGCGAACGTTGCGCGTTCTGCGGTCTCTCAAGCTCCCGCCATTCGCATCTTGGATTTCCTTAAATCGCCGCACCAAAAACGGCTCGATATGCTAAAGTCACTCATGGAAAAGGATGAAGACGATACGCGCGATCTCGGATCGATCCTCTCGTTTCTTGGGTCACTTGAGGTCGCTTTGGCAAAAACTCCCGATGGTCTCCGCACTGCTCGCGCTAAGGGACTCGAAGCCGTCTATCGTGCGAGGAAGTACGCTGCCGATCGCGGCGCGCTCCTGAAACCGCTTCTTGAACAAGTAGCACTTCTTGTGCCGCGAATGTGATATTGTATCGGCAATGACACATTACGATCTAAAGCCATTTGACGCGAAGGTTGCGGCTGCAAAAGAATGGCTCTCGAAGGAGTATCGAGGAGTGCGCACTGGTCGTGCTGCACCCGCCATTCTCGACGGTGTGGCGGTTTCTGCCTATGGCTCCATGATGTTCCTGAAACAACTGGCTTCGATCAGCATTGAAGATGCACGCACGCTTCGGGTGCAGCCGTTCGATTCTTCTGTGCTCAAAGACATCGAACGGGCGATAACGGCGGCGAATCTCGGCGTCGGCACGACGACCGATGGTGCCACCGTGCGTGTCACGTTTCCCGAACTTACCTCGGAGCGGCGAGTGGGGCTCGTCAAGCTCGCCAAAGCAAAACTCGAGGAGGCGCGTACCGCGGTGCGTCTCGCTCGCGATGAGGCGTGGAAGCACATCCAAGAAAAGGTGCGCGCGAGCGAACTCACAGAAGATGATAAATTTCGCCTCAAAGATGAGCTGCAAAAACGCGTCGACAAAGTGAACGAGGAGCTTGAAGAAGCATTTGAAGCAAAAGAAAGGGAAGTGAGTGCATGATAACAGCCCTGCTTGTCATCGGCATTCTTGTCTTTCTCATTGTTGTGCACGAGCTCGGGCACTTTATTGCCGCAAAGATCGCGCGCGTAAGGGTGGAGGAATTAGGCATCGGCTACCCGCCGCGTGCGTTCACGTTCGGGAGGCTAGGGGATACCGAGTACACGCTGAATTGGATACCGTTCGGCGGCTTTGTGCGGCTCTATGGCGACGTGGGAGAAGGGGAGCATGGGCGGGGGAGTTTTGTTGATGCCAATCGCGCCGTGCAGGCGGTCATTCTCATTGCGGGAGTGGCGATGAACGTTCTCGTGGCATGGGCGCTCTTTGTCGTTGCGCTGCACGTTGGTATCCCGCGTGTCGTTGACGCGCCAGCCGAGGGCGAGGTGGTACGACTCATGGTTGCGAACGTTATTCCCGGCTCTCCGGCGGATTCCGCTGGCATTGCCGCGGGCGACGAGATTATCGGACTTGAGGATGAAGATGTCGTGCTCACATCGCTTACACCGGAAGCTTTTTCGAATTTCGTTCGCGCGCATCCGGGAGAGCCGGTGACCCTCACGTACAGGCATGGAGGCGACATGAAAACAGCAGACATCATTCCGGCGCATGCGGTAGTGCCAGAGGCAACCGGAAGGCCGGCGCTCGGCATCGGGATCGTCCTCGTGAGTTCGCAGCCCCTCTTGTGGGGAGATGCCGCGATTGAAGCGTTCGGGACAACAAGAGATGCGTTTATAACTGTCCTCCACAGGTTGTGGAGTATTGTGCAGCGCGCCGCGAGAGGCATGCCGGCGCTTTCGGAGATCGTGGGACCCATAGGACTTGTCGAGGTTGTGGGAGATGCCGCAGAACATGGGGCCGGGAATGTCCTTGAGCTTGCGGCATTTATCTCCGTGAATCTCGCGATCATCAATCTCATTCCGATTCTCGCCCTCGATGGGGGGCGCTTGGTTCTTCTCGGCTTTGAGTCGCTTGCGCGCCGCTCCGCGCCGAAACTTGCGCTTCAGATGCTGAACGCGCTCGGTATCGTGCTCATTATTGTTCTTATGGTTACGGTCACGTACAACGACGTTGTGCGGCTCTTGAGTTAGTTTTGCAAAGCGGGAACGTCCAAGTACAATGCTCCCGATGCGACAATCGGAGCTTTTCACCAAGACACGGCGCGAAGCGCCGAAGGACGAAGTCGCGAAGAATGCGCAGCTCCTTATCCGCGCCGGTTACATTCACAAGGAGATGGCGGGGGTTTATTCACTCATGCCGCTTGGCTTGCGCGTACTCGAGCGCATCAACGCGGTCATTCGCGAGGAGATGAACAAAATTGGCGGGCAGGAGATCCTGATGACCACGCTCCAACAGAAAGAGGTGTGGGAGCAGACTAATCGCTGGGATGATTCGGTTGTCGACAACTGGTTTAAGACCAAACTCAAGGATGGCGGCGAGGTTGGTTTGGGTTTTACGCATGAGGAGCCGCTGACGAGTATCATGCGTTCATACATCTCCTCATACCACGACCTGCCGAAACTCGTGTACCAAATCCAGTGGAAATTTCGCAACGAGGAGCGCGCCAAGAGCGGCATCATCCGCGGCCGCGAATTTCTGATGAAAGATCTCTATACGTTCTCAAGTTCCGAAGAGGAGCATGCGAAACTGTATGAAAAAGTTGCCAGTGCATACGAACGCATCTTCGAGCGGCTTGGGCTAGGCAAGCGGACCTATCGCACGTTTGCTTCGGGAGGAGTTTTCTCCAAGTATAGTCACGAGTTCCAGTGTCTTTGCGAGGTGGGTGAGGACACGGTATACGTGAGCAAAAAAAAGCGGATCGCGATCAACAAAGAGGTCATGACCGAAGAGGTGCTCGTCGATCTGGGGGTCGCGGAAAGCGAGCTCTCCGAAGAGAAAGCGATCGAGGTGGGGAATATTTTCAGTCTCGGGACTCGTTTCTCCAAGGCGCTCGGCTTACGCTTCAAAGACAAGTCTGGAAGGGAAAAGGATGTTGTCATGGGTTCCTACGGGATAGGTCCCACTCGTTTGATGGGCACGCTTGTGGAAGTCTTTTCCGACGAGAAAGGGCTCGTGTGGCCGACAGCTGTTGCGCCATTTGCCGCGCATCTCGTCGCTATCACCGGTGGGAACGGCGATGTATCTCTAGAAGCCGATCGACTCTACGAGCTCCTCTCGGAAAACGGCATCGAGACCTTGTACGACGACCGTGACATGCGCGCGGGCGAGAAGTTCGCCGATTCGGATCTGCTCGGCATTCCGAAACGGCTTGTTGTTTCAGAAAAAACGATGGCGGAAGGAGGAGTCGAAGTTGTTTCGCGTGCCGATGGTTCGACGACGTTTGTTTCAGAGAATGACCTCATCGGCCACCTCGAACAATAGCACTATGAGCTTCATGGACAGGATGCGCAGGTACAAAGACCGAATGTTAGCTCTCTTTTCCAATGACATCGGCATTGATCTCGGCACGGCGAACACGCTCGTGTACGTGAAAGGGCGCGGCATCGTCATCAATGAGCCCTCGATCGTCGCAGTGAATCAAAAGACCGGACAGATCGTTGCCGTGGGTGCGCAGGCAAAAGAGATGCTCGGAAGAACTCCCCAACAC
>CAYRQI010000042.1:0-4389 GCA_964426425.1 uncultured Candidatus Saccharibacteria bacterium
TCCAGCATGTGTGGCGGTTCGATCAAGTCGCTCTCCGCGAGATCGGCGATGGTGCGGGCGACCTTGATGGTGCGATGGTAGCCGCGTGGGGAGAGTTTCATTTGTCGCGCTGCCGTGACGAGTACGGCCTCGGCTTTTTCAGAAAGTGCCGCGAGCGTCTCGATATGCCTCGGCTTCATGTCGGCATTCACCAATATGCCGGCGTTCTTGAAGCGTTCCCGCTGCTTCTGCCGCGCAGCTGCAATTGCCCTGCGTGCCGCCTTCGTTTCCGATTGTTTACCTGTTCTCTGTTCTCTATTCACTGTTAGCTGCTCAAGCGGCATTTCGCCGACGTGCACCCACATGTCGATGCGGTCGGCGACCGGTCCTGATATTTTTCGGCGATATTTTTCTATCGCGTGCGGCATGCACTTGCACCGCGCGCTTCCCCAGAATCCGCATGGACAGGGGTTCAGCGCTGCGATGAGCATGAAGTTCGCGGGAAACGTAGCGGAGCCTTTGGCGCGCGAGATGGAGACGACGTTGTCTTCGAGTGGCTCGCGCAAGGCATTCACGACATCGCGGTGGAATTCGGGGAACTCATCGGCAAAGAGGACGCCGCGGTGTGCGAGCGTCACTTCGCCGGGGCGGATCGAGGAGCTCCCTCCGCCGATCAAGGAGGCGTAGGAAGAGGTGTGGTGCGGCGAGCGGAAGGGCGGTCGATACAATGGCCTACCCGCAAGCGTGCCGGCGAGCGAATGGATGGTCGTCACCTCGATCATCTCTTCTTGCGCGAGGTCGGGCAGGATGGACGCGGCAGCTCGCGCGAGCAGTGTTTTTCCAGTGCCGGGCGGGCCGTAAAGCGCGATGTTGTGGCCGCCGGCCGCGGCGATTACGAGTCCGCGCTTTGCATCCTCTTGGCCGCGTATCTCGTCGAGCGAGTCATCATCGTACGTTTTGCGGTGTTGTCGTTTCACCCTTTCGGCTTCTTTGTGCTCCCCATCCTCAAGCATGGTAAGGACGTGCGCGAGGGAGGCGGCTGCATGGAGCCGGAGGCCCGATATGAGCGAAGCTTCTTCAAAGTTTTCTTCAGGTACGTAGAGGTCGGTGAAGCCCGCTTCCTTTGCGGCATGTGCGATCGAGAGGCTGCCTAAGATAGGTCGAAGCGTTCCATCGAGCGCGAGCTCTCCGGCGAACATCTTGCCCGTTGCGTCGAAGCGCGCCTGTTTGGATGCCAAGAGGAATGAAAGTGCGAGCGGCAAATCAAAAACCGCACCCTCCTTTTTAAGCGCAGCGGGGGCAAGCGAGAGCACGATCTTTTTGTTGCTTCGTTTGGGTGACTCGAATTTCCCATCGTCGGAGGGAAGTGGCACTGGCGGCTCGGTATTTCTGATTGCTGCTGCGATCCTGTCTTTTGCTTCTTCCACCGATTTATCCGGCAATCCTACTATAGTGAAAGCATGCAAGCCTTTCACGATGTCGCATTCCACAGTGACGATCGCGGCTTTCGGCAAGCCGGGCTGCGCGCCGAAGACGCGCGCAAATCCTGACTCGATTTTTTGTTTGTTCGTCACGCTGCCATTGTAGCGCGGCTACGCATGCGCCACGCACGTGGAAGCGGCAGCGTTCGCTTCGAGGCGGTCAAAGGGGATCTGTTTCTTGCATACCTCACAGCTGCCGTAGCTACCGGTATCCATTTTTTCAAGCGCTTTGTCGATCTCGCGCAGGCGCGCCTCGAGCTCTTCCACGAGGGGGACGTTGATGGCAAGCGTTTCGATATTATCCGCCGAGTCATTCGGGTCGGCCTCTTCACCCTCTGATTCCGACGAGCCTTCCCAATCCCCCCTCACTTTTCTGCCATGTTCCGCGAGTTCCTCGTTGAGAGAATCACGTTCCGCTTCGAGGATGGCGCGCAAATCACTCAACTGATCTTCAGTCAAGTTTGACATGGGATGTATCGTACTACAGTTTCCTCTCCGCACGCAACCGAGAGAGTATTTCGGTGAAAGAATATGGACTCTCTGCGACGATGAGAAGCTCGCGGGTCGGGAATGAATAGTACAGCTCGATGGTGCCCGCATCGTCTTTCAAGATGCGGACGTCATAGTTGCGCATGATGGTATCCCCGAAGCGCCGCTTCTCCGGAAGTCCCCCGCTGCCCACGACCTGATCGGGCAGGGGCGTGAAAACAGGCGAGAGATCGGCATTCAATGTATTTTCCCACGAGAGCATGCCGGCGAATGCCCGCTCGTACGAGACGACGGGGATTACGAAAAGCGGCGCGTTCTCGTCGACGGTGTGGATGCCGAAGAAGAAGTCATCCGAGAGTGCACGGACGAGCTCTTCCGGCACGCGCGTGCCGAGTGCGCTCAAAAATTCTTGCAATGTTGCCGGACGTTCAACAACGAGGCCTTCCGGAGATGTTTCGGTGCGCACTGGAATGATGCGAGTGATCGCTCCGAGTGTGCCGCTTCCACTCTGTCTCGCGTTTGTAAGGAGCCGCTTGAGATCGAGAGCATTTCCCTCGAGTGTGAACGGCACGCCGCTCTCGGCAAAGAGGATCGAACTATGCGGGCTCTCGGCGGGTATGCCAGAGCGCTCGCCCATGATGAGGAAGACGCCAAAGAACGCCGCGGCGCCGAGGAAAAAAAAGAGCGTCGCGAAAAAGAGAATGCCGAACGTGCGGCGAGATCGCCTCGCTCCCACCGCCTCGCGCACTTCGCGCTCCGTGCCACGACGCTTCTCACTCTCGAGCGCGGCCGCTCGCACGAGAGACATCTTTTTCAGACGAATGACTTTTTGTAGATCGTTCTTGAGTGTGCGCAACGGCGATACGATAGAAGCTGCGAGGCCTTCACTCTGCTTTACTGGTGCCGCCTCCGGGGCGGCGGGCGTCGGACTCACCGTTGCCTCCTCAGGTGGTCGTAACGGCGGCGCTGCACCGAGCGTCGTGTCGAATACGATCCTTTCTTTTTGTGACGCTTCGGGTTGTAGCCGGCGTTCGGGCAGTTTTGCCTCTTTAAGGATTTTTGCGATTGCTTCCTGTTCCTTTGCAAATTCCTCGGGCGTGTGCGCCGGTATTGACGCGTGTGGCTCCATAGGCGCTGAAGGAAGAGTAGATTGGGATGGTGGATGTGGAGAAAGTATTGGTTGTATCAGAGGTTCAGGGCGTGGCGGAGGTGTAGGAACGTCGGGTGGCTGCAGGGGAGAAAATCGGAGTTCCGGCGCTTGTGCAGGTACAGAAGACTCCGGCGCTGGAGGCATCTCAGCAGCCGCTGTTTCAGGCGCCGGCAGAGGGGTCTTTGCTGGCGCAGGCTTCACGATCGTTTCTTCGATGATGTGCGCCTCCAGGACAGGAGCTTCCTCGCTTGCCAGACTCGAGGTCCGAAGCGCAGATTCTGCGGCAGCCGCCTGTGGCGGCTGATTGCCTCTCACGGGATCTGCCATGATTGGGTCAGATCCTCCGCCGAGGCCGTTCGTTCCTGATGCGTTCACGTCGGCCATAGTGATCTCCACCCTGACTCGGTTTTAACCCTCTGTGCGCAGCCCACTCCGGATCAGCAGCTTTGATGGAAAGATTATATCGTCCTTTTTCATCGATCTCTTTCAGCACAACGGGCACAGTGTCCCCTACCCTCACTGCGTCAGAGATTTTGTCGATCCGAAACGGCGCAACTTCTGATACATGAACGAGTCCTTCGGCATTGCCGCCGATCTTTATGAATGCGCCGAAGTCCATGAGGCGCGTGACCACTCCTTCGAAACGATCGCCTACCATATATTCGCGCGTTAGATCGACGATCTCTTTGAGCGCCGCTTCCGCAGCACCCATCTTGCCGGTGATGAAAATCGTGCCGTCTTCCTCGATCGTGATGTCGTCGCAGAGGGTTCGCTCCTTAATGCCGTTGATGGTCTTCCCACCGGGGCCGATGACGAGCCCGATCTGGTCGACCTTGATCTTCAAGGAGAGGATCCTCGGCGCCCGCGGGCTGATGTCTTTGCGCGGCATGGGAATTGCTTTTCGGATCACCTCGAGAATCTGCAAGCGTGCTTTCTTTGCCTGCTCGAAGGCTTCCGCAAGAATCGGGAGCGGCACACCATCAATCTTTACGTCCATCTGCACGCCGGTGACGCCTTCGCTTGTACCAGCGACCTTGAAATCCATGTCGCCGTAATGGTCTTCGGGTCCCTGAATGTCGGTGAGAATCTTGTAGACCATTTCGCTTTTGCCTGTTGCCTGTTGCCTGTTGCCTGACATGAGTCCCATCGCGATGCCCGCAACGGGGCGTGTGATTGGAACCCCGGCGTCCATGAGCGCGATCGTACTGGCGCACACGCTCGCCATTGAGGTCGAGCCGTTGCTCGCAAGACAGTCGGCGACGATGCGGATCGTGTACGGGAATGTTTCTT
>CAYRQI010000042.1:4399-7926 GCA_964426425.1 uncultured Candidatus Saccharibacteria bacterium
GCGATTTTTCGGCGAGCGCGCCATGGCCGATCATGCGCCTGTTCATTCCGCCGACACGTCCCGTCTCGCCGACGGAAAACGGCGGGAAGTTGTAGTGAAGCATGAAGGTCTTCTTTTTATCCTGAAATTCTATGGTGTCGATGAGAAGGGCATCGCCCGGGCCCCCCAAGGTGAGCGCGGCCAAGACATGCGTTTCGCCCCGGTAGAACAATCCGGTGCCATGGATGACCGGCGAAATACCGCCTGCCTGCGCAAACAAGGGGCGTATCTCATCAAAGCGCCTTCCGTCGACGCGCTCGCCTTTTTTAATCGCGAGGTCGTGCACGTACTCATCGAGCTTGATCTCGAAATATTGGTCGATGTGGTTTTCGGTGACTGTTGCGAACTTCGCGGTCGCCTCCGTCATCCACTCGCGCTTGAGTGTGCTGATATCGCGCTTGTCAATTTTTCCGTTGGATGTCGCTAGTTTTGGCGCTATATACTCTGCGTAGAGAGTCTCCAATTCAGGGTGCGTATCGGGTTTCGTGAATTCTATCTTTGCGATACCGCGTTCCGCGACGATCTGTTTCTGCCACGTCTGGATTTTCTCGATCTCCTCACTGGCGCGCTTCAGCGCAGCATGTAAGATATCTTCTGAAACTTCTCTCGCGTTCACCTCGATCATGTTCACCATGCCGTCTTTGCCTGAAACGGTAACGTCCATGCGCGCTTTGGGCGGCAGCTCGTCACTCCGCTGTCCGTAACTCGGATTAATGATCAGCATGTCGCTCTCGTCGGTAAGGCCGACGCGCACGGCAGAAACAGGGCCGTTCCACGGGATGTCCGAGGTCGCGATCGCCAAGCTCGCGGCGTTGACCGCGAGGATGTCGGTGTCGTAATCTTCGATCGAAAGCACGGTGATGATGACCTGCACGTCGCGCTTCAAACCCTTCGGGAAAAGCGGACGGATGGTGCGATCTACGATTCTGCCTGAAAGAACTGCCTCATCAGACGGCCGACCTTCGCGACGCACGAAGCGAGAGCCGAGGATTGCACCCGCGGCGTAGAATTTCTCTTCATACTCGACCGAAAGCGGAAAATAATCGAGATCTGATTCGCGGTTACTTATCACGACGGTCGCGAGAACTGCGCTGTTGCCGTAGCGCAGCAAGACCGAACCGTTTGCCTGATTCGCCCAGTCGTTGAACTCGGCGATCATCGCCTTTCCCCCAATGTCGAGGGAATACTCTTTTTTCTGCATTTGCTTTTTGGTGATGTTCGGATTTCAGTTCCGCCCTTTGACGTTGCTAGGGGTAAACTGCGTATCCAAGCACCACAATTATCTTGTATGGCCGCATCGTACCATGGCCTCACCACGCTGTCACTACGGCATTCGTCCGTGTGCTAGTATGCGCGCCATGAGGGTACTCTTGTTCCCCACGGTGGTCGCCATTGTCTCCTGCGCTGCGGCGTATTTTTGGGGCGGTGTGACGGCTCTCTTTACTATCGTGCTTCTTGCGGTTCTCGAGACGACGCTTTCTTTCGACAACGCGGTCGTGAACGCGAAAGTATTGCAGCGCATGGAGCCGATCTGGCAGAAGCGCTTTTTGCAGTGGGGCATCCCCGTTGCCGTTTTCGGGACACGCTTCGTGCTCCCCATTTTTATCGTCGCGGCGGCGGCCGGGCTCGCGCCACTCCTCGTGCTCGAGCTTGCGCTCTTCGACCCCGGGCGCTATGGCGAGTACTTGGAGGAGGCACACACGGCAATCGCCGCTTTTGGCGGCGCCTTTTTGCTTCTGGTATCTCTGAAATACTTTTTCAACGACAGAAAAACAGTGCACTGGATCGTCATCATCGAGAAACATCTTTCACGCTGGGGAGGTATCGAGGCGATTGAGGTAGCGCTCGCGCTTCTGATACTCCTCGTCTCCGCGCTTCTCGTGGGAGGCGATAGCGTCGCGACGATATTGGTGGCGGGTCTCATCGGTGTGATTCTCTTCATCGCTACGGAGGGTATCGCGCAGGCGTTTGAGGTGGAAGCGGGGATGAATCTCGCGAAAAGCTCGATTGCCCTCTTCGTTTATCTCAACATTCTCGATGCGGCCTTTTCGCTCGATGGCGTCGTAGGAGCCTTCGCGGTAACTTCGAATCTCCTCCTCATTATCGCCGGCCTTGGCATCGGCGCGCTTTTCGTACGCGCGTGCACGGTCTATCTCGTGCGCACGCGGTCGCTTGAAAATCTGCCCTACCTTGAGCATGGCGCGCACTATGCGATCTTTGGCCTCGCTTTCGCGCTCCTCGGGAGCCTCTTTGTACATGTGCCGGAGCCGTTCACCGGCCTCATCGGCCTCGTATTCGTCGCGTTTGCCTATATTTCTTCTCGGCGCGAGATGCGCCGCCTCGCGCGTGTCATTCCACACCAGTGATTCGTCCGATGTCGGGCGCGTCTTCTGTTTCGTGCGCGATAGAATCCTCCGGCGCGGAAACGGAGATTTCGTGTCCGGCCTGTCGTGAATGGGCGTAGCGCGCCGAACGGTAATTGATGAGGTAACGGCGCGGATCTTCGTCGAGGTCGAGAAAGTCGTCCCCGGCCTCTCTTAGGCGGAGGGATGTAGAGCGTCCGAATGAGACGACTTCTACCTGGCAGCCCGCGTTGCGCTGCAGGTATTCGACAAGCGGCACGAAATCGCCGTCTCCCGTAATGAGAATAACGGTATCCACCTTGGGGGAAGCCGAGATGGCATCTACAGCGAGGCCCACGTCCCAGTCGGCCTTTTTCGCGCCCCCGGCAAATATTTGCAACTCCTTCGTGCGCATCTCGATGCCGAGCTTTGTGAGCGCTTCGAAAAATGCTTTTTCCTCACCGCTTTCGGTCGTGACGGCGTAGGCGCGCGCGCGAACGAGCTTGCGCCCTGCAACCGCGTCTTTCAAGACGTTGCCGAAATTTACTCGTGCGCGGTAGAGATTCTTCGCGCTGTGGTAGAGATTCTGCGTGTCGATGAAAACGCCGACTCGCTGTTCAGGATGTTTGATAATGCTCATAAATAGTTCGTTAGCCACTAGGGTATAGCCACTAGGGAACATTCAATATTAAAAATAATCATTCCGCACTATACGCAGAATAACACTGACAAAGACGAAGGGGAAATGAATTGCCCTAAACCCTATTGGCTAGTGGCTAACTCCTATTTCTTGAGGCCGAGCTTCTTAACGAGCGTGTCGTACGCGCGCCTGTTGGTTTCCTCGAGATATTTCAGGTGCTTGCGTCGATCGGCAACAAGCCCGAGAAGCCCGCGACGCGAATGCTTATCCTTGCGGTTTTTATCCAAATGGGCCGAGAGCTCCTCGATCCTCCGGGTTAAAATCGCGACTTGTACCTCCGGGGAGCCAGTATCGTTCTCGTGTCGTTGGGTCTTCTTGATCTCGTTCTGCTTCTTGCGCGTGGTAAGCATCTCACCAACGATATCACGTCCCGGCGCTCATTGCAAGGGCTTTGCTGGCCTTGTCAGACCCGAATAGAAATGTCCTCTTGTGAATTCTAGCGGGCG
>CAYRQI010000043.1:0-7768 GCA_964426425.1 uncultured Candidatus Saccharibacteria bacterium
GGAGGAGGCGGTGGCGGAAGCGCGAGCCCGACTCCTTCTCCGACGCCGACGGCAACGACCACGAAAACGACGACGACTCCAACGGCCGTGCTGACACCGACTCCCGCGGCAACGCCGAGCACTGTTGCTTCTGCCGCTTCGGCAGACCTATTGGCGCTCGTTGCGCAACTCAAGAGCCTCATCGCGCTCTTCGAATCGCTCGGTGGCGTCGTTGCTCCCGAGACGAAAGCGCTCCTTGCTGCATTTCCAACACCGAGCGCAAACTTCACTCGCAACCTCGAAGTCGGTATGACAGGCGAGGATGTGAAGGCGCTCCAAGTGTGGCTCAATGGTCACGGCTACCAAGTCGCAGCAAGCGGCCCCGGCTCTCCGGGGAACGAAACGACGCTCTTCGGCCGCGCGACGAAAGCGGCACTCATCAAGTTCCAGAAGGCAAAGGGTATCTCTCCGGCCGCAGGCTACTTCGGCCCGAAGACCCGCGCCGCCGTGAACGCGATGTAAGTAAGTGATTGCTATGTTCCCGAGCAGCGCCCCCACACGGGGCGCTGTTCGTCTCTCGCCGCGTGAATATCATAAATAATACCATGGTGTTATTTGTTGTACATCAGGGCAGTTGAAAGTGACGGCGTAGATGTGAATCGTCTCCGATATTTTGCGCGACAATGAGGCGAAGGTGTGCATCGGAAAGTCCAAAGAATTCTCGCAAGAGATCGATCCGCTCGGAACAATCAAAAGGATAAATCCAGACGCTCTTTTGAAGCATGACCGCATTTATCTTTCTGATAAAGTGTCGGAATGCATTTCTCTTTGCACGTTCTTCTGCGGCGATGTCGAATATGATAAGCCTCCACAAACCATCCCACGTTGACGGTCGTGGAAGCGGTTTTTCAAGACTGGGTCGAACAGCAAGCTGACGAGCTCTCCGAAGGCCATTGCGGGTCAGAGCAATCTTTTTACGTTGGGCAGTGCGGTCGACAGTTACATATCTTTGTCGCTCCAAATAGCCGAGTGCATTTCGGAGTTTTTGACCACGCATTCGATCATTTGCTTTTATCACCGCGTGTACACCAATTAACGGAGCCAGCAAGACAGGAGAAATTGATGCAAGCGTTACCACGCCTCCGATGCCGAGTAGCGCGAGCAGGAGACCGGAGGGTGTTTCAAATAAATCTTCTTTCTTTCTTCCTCCACCTTGCTTTATTGTTCTTGGATTTGTTTTGGCATGGCCCATAGTAATATCATTAATAATACCATGGTATAAAATATGATGTTGGAATACACGATATGAAATCGGCACAACAGATCGGGGTAGATATTGCGTGGGGAGTTGGGTTGTGGCTTCTCGGGTTTGCGCTTGGGATGTTGTTCTTTCCGTTCATCCCCGTTCAATATTTGGGGCTTGCGATCGCGCCCATCGCGCTCGCGGCAACAATCTGGGTATGCACGCGGCAATTCAGAGGAAAAGGTGACAGTGTTTTATACCTTCTCGCGGTGGGGGCCGCGTGGCTGCTTATCGCGTTCGCGTTCGACTATATTTTCCTCGTACAGGCGTTCAACATCCAGGGCTATTATGACTATGACGTCCTCTTCTACTACCTCGCGACGCTCTTCATGCCGATCATCGTGGGGCAGTGGAACACACAAGCTACTCGCTCGGTTTCCTCCTGATACGGCGGGCGAGGAAATAGAGTGTACCGAGTATCACGAGCGCAAGGAGGGGATAAAAGAGCGCCGCGTTTTTCATCGCAAAGAGCGCGCTGGTCGCAACTGTTTGGGCGATGTTTGAGAACCCCCCTTTCCCGTTTTTTGATGCCGAGTCAAATCCAGCCGTGTTGCTCGCTTGCCCTGAGCTTGTCGAACGGGTCGAGGTTCCCGCGATAGCTCCTTCCGGCCGCGTATTCGCATTGGTCGTGTTGGACGCGAGGTAATTTTCAAGATGTTTGGTACCGGCACTTCGTAGTGCTTCTGTTTGCGCGAAAATAGTGCGCGCAGCCTGAATGATCACCGGCGCAGAAGAAGAGGCGAGTGTCGAGCCAGTCTGTATCGCTTGCGTGATCGCGCGCTGTATCTTTGAAGGCGGAGCAGGCGGCTCTTTGACCGTGACAGAAATCGCGGGAGTTTCTCTCTCAATAAGCTCTGCCGAAGTGCCTTCGATCTTCGCCGCGAGGCGATATTCCCCCTTTTTGGGCTTCCACTCAATGGAGTGGATCTGACTTTCTCCGCTCGGGAGTTCGAATGCTCGCGCGCCAATTCGCGCTCCGTTTGCAAGGAAGACGAGTGTTCCCCACAGGCTCGACGTGGCGTCGTTTGCAACGATCGCGGATACCGTGACGGTTTCTCCCTCGACGGCGTATGACGATGAAACCCAAATTGGCTGCGAAGGGAAGCCCGCCTGCGAGGCTATCGCGAGCGTAGGCAAGGATAGCAGGGCAGTGAGAAAAATAATCCGCTTCACGTCCACATTGTATAATACTGGGCATATGTACGGACATAACCCGAGCAATTCATTTTTCCGCTTTCTTCTCGGTTTTCTCACGTTTATCAGTTTGAGTTTTGTCATCACCTTCGCGGTAAGCTCGTATTCGATCGCGCAGGATTCTGAAAAGCAAGCGGCCGCGGCATTTGAAGCGATGGTTCGATGATGCGTGCCGATTGTTGGCCAAGTCGATGCGACCAAAAAAATCGTTGACTCGTCGGTCGCCGCGTGTATTATGCGTACCACTGGGCCAGAGACAGAGGGCATGGAATAGGTAGAAGGCATCAGGCAAAAGGCAATAGTGAATCCAAACTAGTGCCTAATGCCAAGCGCCTAGTGCCTACCCAAGAAGTCCTTCCGAGGTCGTTCACTCTCCCAGTCAGTATTAGTAGATCGCTTTTTGTAGCGCATGAAAAAGACTAAGGAGCAGAAAATGGCTCTTGTCGGCGAGCTCTCGGAGGCTTTGAAAAAAGCCACGTCGACCGTTTTCGTCGGCTTCAAAGGGCTCAACGTTGCCGATGAATCGGCCATGCGTCGCGCACTCCGTGCTGAGGCAGTAAAGTACACGGTCGTCAAGAAGACTTTGATTCGCCGCGTGCTCGAATCCCTCGGACACAAAGCGGCGGACGCAGAGCTGCCCGGTGAAGTCGCGCTTGCCTACGGCCTCCCGAAAGAGGGCGTGAGCGAAGATGCGACGGCAGCGGCGCGTCTTATCCACGAATTTGGCAAGAAGTTCGTAGGTCCCAATAAGGAGAGCAAGCTCTCCATTTTGGGCGGTATCTTTGAGGGGATTCTCATCGGGAGAGCCGGCATGGAGGAGATCGCGACGATTCCACCAATGGCCACCCTGCGCGCCATGTTTGTGCGGGTCGTCAATTCGCCGCGACAGCGATTTGCTGTCGTCTTGAGCAAAGTCGCAGAAAAGAAGTAAGTCAGTATTAGTTATAAGTACCAGTGATCAGTTATGGATCAAAATCAAATTATTGAAGCAGTGGAAAAAATGACCGTTCTCGAGCTGAACCAACTCGTGAAGGCCATTGAGGAAAAATGGGGCGTATCGGCAGCAGCAGTCGCAGTCGCAGGACCCGCAGGGAGCGGCGCGGCGGCGGAGGAAAATATGATGTTCAATGTCGAACTTACCTCGGCAGGCGAACAGAAGATCGCTGTCATCAAGGTGGTGAAGGAGGCCTTAGGCCTCGGTCTTAAGGAGGCGAAAGATCTCGTCGAGAGTGCGCCAGCGATGCTGAAGGCGGATGTGAAGAAAGAAGACGCGGAAGTGTTGAAAAAGAAGATAGAGGATGCCGGCGGGAAAGTAACATTGAAATAGAATTTCAATGTTACCCGCCGGCTTGGGAAGGGGTGAGATGGGGTGGCCCCGTCGCAAGGCCGGACCGAGCGAAGGCGAGGGAGGCGGGGTCGCGCAAAATCGCAGGAGCGATTTATGCGTGATGGGAAACGGGAGTTTCCCGCGTCGGAGGTAATTAAAACCGAGGGTTCTTAAGGAGGCGCTTGCGCCGACGGCCGGTGGCGAATCCCATTAACATCTGCCGCTTCGCTTTACGTATTGTCGTTAGCTACTATACAATCTGGCTTACCATGGCCGACGACTTTCTTGCAGCGCTCCTTGTCAATCCGAATCGGGCACGAGTGTTACGCGTTTTCGTGCTCAACCAATCAAAAGTCTTTACGCCGATCTTGGCAGGAAAGCGTGCTGGAGTAAGCCCGGTCAGCGCTGGAAAGGAGATACAAGCTCTCGAGCAGCTCGGTATCCTTAAAAAGGTGAAGTTCTCGATACAGACAGGCGAGGAGAAGAAAACGGTAACCGGAAGGCATAAGAAGGAGGCGTGGACGTTCGATCGAAGCTTCAAGTACGCCTCGGCACTCTCGAAGTTTGTGCACGAAGTCTCGCCGGTGCAGCACAAAGCGCTCATGGGAGCGCTCAAAAGCTCGGGTCGGCTCTCCGCCGTCATCCTCTCTGGCAGCTTTGTGGGGGATCCAACGCGGCCAGCAGATCTCATTATCGCTGCTGACGCTCTCAACGAAAGCCGTCTCGATGCCGCGATTAGGAGGTTTGAGCCAGTAGTCGGGTCTGAAATCCGTTACGCGATCTTCACAACCCCCGAATTCCGCTACCGGCTCACCACAGAAGACCGTCTCATCCGCGAGACGCTCGATTATCCCCACTTTGTCTTGCTCGACAAGATGCGTCTCCTCCAGTAACAAAGCCATTTTTTGGCTTACTGGCGATGTAGAGCGAGTACAATGCGAGAGTTCCTTTCGCATTGTTGAGCCAAGGAACCAGAAACTGGCGGAACGCGCAGTTTACAGCTTTGCGGTACGCTTTACTTTCGTATCCACATGCACCCCGATAATCGGGGTTCACAGGAACGGCGGATGCTATTATTCCTAGTATAAAGGGTCGAAAACCTTAGCTATTTAGTAATTTACACACTAAGTTTCGTTATGATCGTTAGTCAATCAGCGAACGTGCTACAGGAGTCTTTCGTGGACCTCTGGTACACGGTCGCGCAGTTCCTTCCCCAGCTTCTCGCCGCGGTCATCATCTTCATCATCGGGTGGATCGTTGGAGTCGTACTGTATCGTGTTGTAGAGCAGGTCGTGAAGGTGCTTCGTGTTGACGATGCCTTGAAGGCCACGGGTCTTCATGAGGCGGCGCGCGAGGTGGGCTTCACGTTGAACGTCGGATCGCTCCTCGGTACCCTCGTGCAGTGGTTTGTCGTGATCGTGTTTTTGGTCACATCGCTCGAAGTACTGGGCCTTAGCCGCGTGACGACCTTCCTCTCGCAGGTGGTGCTCTTCTATCTTCCGCAGGTCATCGCTGCGATTCTCATCCTTATTCTTGCAGCGATCGTAGCGGAAGCGGCGAAGAACATCGTCTCGAGCTCGGCGCGTGCGGCAGGAGCGCATGCAGGGAATCTTGCAGGCGCTGTCGCGAAGTACGCGATCTGGGTCACCGCAGTCCTCGCAGTCCTCAATCAACTTGGCGTTGCTTCGGAGTTTGTGCAGACGCTCTTCACGGGCATTGTCGTTGCCCTTGCGCTTGGCTTTGGCCTTGCGTTTGGTCTCGGTGGTAAAGAAGCTGCGGCACGGACGATCGAGCGCATTCGCTCGGAGATTGCACACAATCGCTGAATAGATTTCTCGGCTCTGTGTTTACAAACCGTCCCACTGGGGCGGTTTGTGTTTTCTCGAATCTTTTATGAGCGAAGCGAATGATAGATTCTTGACCCAGCACCATTTTGTCATGCCACAACTTCCTACTATGCTTTGGATATCGTTGAGGCAGTCTCAACAAAATCGTACAATGTGCATATGGTAACGCATGACAAAATGGTGCTGGGTGTAAGATTTTCTAAGCTCACTTCGTTTGCTAACAACATCTAACATGCAGGCAGTCATCTTGGCGGCGGGGCGCGGCACGCGCATGGACGAGCTCACAGAGGCAGTCCCAAAACCCATGCTTCCGGTTGCTGGCAGGCCCTTGCTTGAGTACAAGATCGACGCGCTTCCCGATGAGTTCGAAGAAGTGATTATTATCGTCGGCTATCTCAAAGACGTTATCAAGCGGCACTTCGGTTCTGTTTATGGGGGAAAGAAGATACGGTATTTTGAGCAGGGGGAATTAAACGGTACTGGGGGCGCGCTCTGGGCAGCGAAAGAGGCGTTGAGCGGGAGGTTTCTGGTGATGATGGGCGACGACATTTACATGAAGGAAGATATCGAGACGTGTATCGCAAAAGAGGGAGTCTGGACACTGCTTGTACAGCAGCTTCCTGAAATGCGTCGTGCAGGAAGCGTGAAGCTCGATGACGAAGGACGCATAGAAGAGATCATTGAAAGCAGCATCGAGGATGCCGAACGATTCGGGCCAGGTATTGCGAGTACGAATCTCTATGTGCTCGACACGCGTCTCTTTTCTCGTCCGCTTCTTCCCAAACACGCGGGCTCTCTCGAGTACGGACTCCCGCAGACTGTTGTGAACGCCGCCAACAGCTTAGGCATCCCGTTTGAGCCGGTTTTTACCGACAAATGGATACAAATTACTAGCCCCAAGGATCTCATTGCAGCGGCTGAAATGCTCAAGAAGCTCAATCAATAAGCCACAATTGGATTTTTCGCCGAATTTTGCACAATATTCATTTGACTTTATGGGTGGTTCGAATATACTTTTGTGTACGTATATGGTGTTTGGGATCAGGACGAAAAAGCGACCGCGGTAGCGATGGCGAGAGCCACACGCACCAGGCCGCTTTCAGCGGCCTTTTTCGTGCCCATGTGGCATATGCATCTATACGTTGTTCGTTGAAAACTGAAGAGCGACACAAAGCAGCTTTCAGCTGTCAGCTTTCAGCTGTCAGAAGGAAGTTGCAAAGAATCAAAACGTCTCGTTTCGGTATAGTCTTTCCGAAGCGAGATGCAGGAAAAAGTTAGAAAATGAAGAAAGCAATAACGCGGTTCTCAGAATCCTCTCGAGGGTTCTGAGTAAGGGCGTGTGGTGGATGCCTAGACTCTAAAAGGCGATGAAGGACGCGGCTTGGCTGCGATAAGCTTCGGGTAGGTGCAGAGCAACCTTCGATCCGGAGATTTCCGAATGGGGCAACCCTCCCGCCCTTTCTAGAATTTGAATAGTCCGATATTGAGCGCAATGTCTCCAATATATTGCGGCACTCGGATACACTCGAGTTTTTGAAAGGGCGGGAACCCGCTCAGTAACATGGGCGTGGAGCAGACCTTGGGAAGTGAAACATCTCAGTACCAGGAGGAAAAGAGACCAAACAGTCCCGACACACTTTCGAGTGTGACGGGCAGGTATTCCCTTAGTAGCGGCGAGCGAAACGGGAGAAGCACAAACTCAGCCACTAAAACAGCTTTCAGGTGTCAGCTTTCAGCTTTTAGAAGGGATGCGAATGCATTTCCTGACAGCTGACAGCTGATTCCTGACAGCTATCACAGGTGGATGGGGGTTATAAGACTACGGTGTGCGCGCTAACGCGCGCGTGAAGTTACACAAAATGCTTGTCCGGCAGACCTTCGGTCTGCTTGGGCTTAGTTAGTGGAAGCAGCTGGGAAGCTGCACTCCAAAGGGTAATAGTCCCGTACACGAAAACGAAGCATCTTCATGGCTGTAGTTCTTGAGTAACTCGAGACACGAATAGCTCGGGTGAATATGCCAGGACTAACTGGTAATGCTACATACTTTTAGAGATCGATAGTGAACTAGTACCGTGAGGGAAAGGTGAAAAGAACCCCGGTGAGGGGAGTGAAATAGAA
>CAYRQI010000044.1:0-4044 GCA_964426425.1 uncultured Candidatus Saccharibacteria bacterium
TCCATGAGAAGCGCAAGACTTTTCGCTCCCTTGGGCACGCCCGAGATAGAAAGCGGCGGACTCACATTCTCGGCATCGCACGTGAATTGAGACGGAATACTTGCATTGTGCTGAAATGCAGGACTGGTAAGAGAGAGTGCCATAGCTTCAGACGATAAGCTGGTAATCTCTGCAGTATCTTCGAGCTCGATGGAGCTACGATTAACCGCATACCACGCGCCGGCAACGACAATGAGAGCCGAAATGCCGATGAGCGCGTACGTGTTACGCATCACGGCAATCATACCATCACCACACGCAATCTGGTACTATGCGTCCCATCATAAGACACCATGAAAGCAAAAACACTTGTGGGGATCATTCTTGGCGTGGTCGCGTTCTCGGCCTACACGCTCTGGAGCGAGAACAGGACGCTCCGTGCGGAAGGCAGCACACAGGAAACGGCTACCGCCCCGAACGAATCGCGATCAAATACGGCGGAGATTCCGAGCAAGAAGACAATTGAGGGACTTTCGCACGCATGGCAGAGCTTCAACAACTGCTCATCTGTCGGACTCATGGTTGCGCTCTCTCACTGGGGCATCGCCGACACCCAGGAAACAATCGCAGAAGCAACACGCCCGTGGCACAACCAACGCGGCGATAACGACGACAAATCAGTGACGCTCTACGAGCTCGCCGCCTACGCTTCCGAAAAATACGGAATGGCTACCTACGTCCGCCCAAACGGTACCCTTGAGCTCTTGAAGAAATTTATCGCAAACGACATCCCTGTCGTCGCGCGCACGCTCATGTATCCAAACAATGACATCGTGCACTACCGCGTCACGCGGGGCTACGACGATGAACAGCGAAAAATCGTCGAAAGCGACGGCATCAATGGTCCACACACGTCGCTTACCTACGACGAGTGGATGCATATCTGGAAGAACTTCAACTACTCGTACCTCATCGTCGTACCTCCGGAGAAAAAAGCGCTTGTCGAGGAGATCTTAGGAAGCGAGCGCGCTGAAAGAACGGCATGGCAAAACGCCAAAGCACGCGCCGAGGAGGCAGTCGCGAAAAATCCAAGCGACACAATCTCGCAGTACAACCTTGTCACCGCCCTCTACTACCTCGGCAACTATGAAGGCACGGTGCGCGAATTCGAAAAAATCGAGCCGCTCCTCACGCGAAGAGTGCTCTGGTACCAGCACGAGCCGATCGATGCCTACTTTCGGCTTGGAAACTACGACCGCGTCCTCGCTCTCACCGACGACATCATCGGCGACAACAACAAATCGGTCTCCGAGCTCTACGTTTTGCGCGGAACCATATTCGAGCGTCGCGGCGATATCGCGGCGGCACGCGCCGAGTACGAAACAGCGCTCCACTACAATAAGCACCTCCAATCCGCAAAAGATGCGCTTGCCTCTCTCGGCAGCTAAGCTTGAGACATAATGACGCTACGCTCACGCGGGCCATCGAATTCGAAGAGAACGACCTTTTGCCACGTACCGAGCACGGGTTTCCCGTTCTGTATGGGCAGCGAGAGCGAGATGCCGACGAGCGTGGAGAGAATGTGATCTGGCATGTGCGAAGGATCGTGTGGATGGCGGTAGTTCAGCTTGGGAACAATTTTCTCAAACGCCTCGAGATAGTCTTCGGCGGTGCCACCCGGGTCGAGATCAGCTATGGCAAGCGCAGCCGTCGTATGCTTTACGAACAAGTGCAGGATTTCTCCTCTCCTCGCCTCCCCTTCCTGCAGGATCGCGTTCACTTGCTCTGTAATATCGATGACCTCTCTCTTTTTCTGGGTCTTGATTTTCAGCTCGACCATAGCTTTCGGGATTCAGTATACAGCCGAAAGGCGGCCGCCTGCCCAAGGCAGGCGGCCGCACTCCTAAGGTCCACAATCGTTAGTTCGTGGTCAGGAAACTTTGCGTTGAGGTTGTCGCTGTGTTGCCCACGGCGTCTTTCGACTCGAGCGCGTAGAAGTAGGTCGTGCTCGCAGTTAGCATGGTGAGCGTGAACGCATGACCTGTGGTTGCAATCGCGCTACTCACGCTAAGCGCGGTCGCAAAGCTGACGGGCGTCGTCGTTCCGTAGTAGACCTTGCTCGTCGAGAGTTCGTTCGTCGTCCATGCTATCGAAGCCGTGGTCGACGAAATGCCCGACACGGTGATACCCGATATTGTGGGAGCCGTGGTGTCAGAGGGCGGCGGAGGCGGCGTGGGTGGCGTTGTCGTCGCTGCACCCGGGCAGATGCCGACCGTGTCGCCGTGCGAAAGGTGCGCGCCAAGCGCCGGGACAGCAACGACAAGCGTTTGCGGTGAGGCCCCGGTGGGCTTGTGGCAGAGCGTTACAAAACCTGCTCCCGGTGTCGTCGTGCTCGCGCCAAGGCCAAGGCGCTTGATGATGCCGGGCGGCAATTCGCGTCCGATGAAGAGTGAGAGGATCTTGGCTTGCGTCTTAGGACCGAAGATTCCGATTGCTTCTATGCCGAACTTTTCTTGGAATCGCTTAAGCGCGCGCTCGGTCAGCTCGCCAAAAAAGCCGGTGATGAGGCCTTCCGGAAAGATCGACGGATCTTGCGCGAGAAGCTCCTGCAAATCGCGGACATCGTCACCACGCATGCCCCGCGAGAGCGAACGGAGGAATTTAAGCTCCGCCCTCACTTCTTTCCTTTCCGCTCTGATTGCGTCTCGTGCCGCTTTCAGAGCGTCGCGTTCCGCTTTCGTCGACGTCGCAGTTCTCTCACCATCATCGTCATCATCGCCATCATCGTCGTCATCGTCGTCAGCATCTTTGAGAGATTCGCGAAATTCCTTGATTGCTTCTTTCTGCTTCTTCTGAAGTTCCTCGATCTGCTCCTTGAGTTTTTTAATCTGCTCGTGAAGAGCCTGCATAGTTGAAGAAATATTGCTGTTGTCCCGACCTCTGTTATCCGATTCTGCGTATGCGACTGACGCCGCAAAGATCATCAGTATGCCGGCGATGGTCGCACCTGCTGCTAAAGATACACGATGCATATGCACAATTCACTTAGTTGCTAATAGTACATCCCGAAGGATTTCTGACTCCTCGGATCGCCCCGCACCTTTCGCGAAAGGTGCTGGGTCTCGCCCTACGTCGTGAGTCAAAGCGCTCCCGCCTTTCGGATGAAGCACTCATGAGACGGAAGGCCTGCATACATCTTACCACCTCCCGATGGGCACTAGCGCCAGTTTCCTGCCTTCGTGTGTCTAGGGCTCGTGGTAGCTGTTCCACCAAAATCGGGGGCGAGAACCGGATTTGAAACGGCGTAAAAATAGATCGCGCCTGCAATGATGGCGACGACCGTGATTCCCCACACGAGTGCCGTATCGTTTTTCATATCCCCATCATGACGTCTCAAGCATGAAGACTCTGTGGAGCAACCCGCTGACTAATTTTTTCTAGCCGTCAATCAGAAAGGAACGACTCAATGCTCATGTAGAATTCGGCTCGTCCGTACAGCTCGTTGTGCGTCCCCGGCAAGATAACCTGCGTCTTCTTACCCGTTAGCGCACCATAGAGCCGCTCGGCACTTTGCTTCGGGACAATCTCATCATCTTCAGCCTGCACCAAAAGAACAGGAGCTGTGTTACCCTCCATCCATCGCGCGGGCATATAGTTCTCTCGCATCAGGAGTCTTACGGGATACACGTATCGTATCCACCCGGCGAGATCAGCGAGTTCATAGTATGGACTGATGAACACAATGCGCTCTGGCGGTGCGATAGATGCGTGATACGCAGCAACGCCTACGCCTAGGCTCTCGCCCACAAGTACGACTCGCGTATATCCCTCATCTTCGAGAAACTGCTGCACGATCGGCACACCAGCGAGAATGCGCTTCTTCGATGGCTTTTCCGCATCGCCAGCGTAGCCCGGATACTCTACGAAAAGGTAGGAGTAACCGGTGCGCTCGAAAGTATCCGCAAGAGGAGAGCGATCACACGCAGAGCCAGCATTGCCGTGATAGACAACGGCGATACGTTCGCTTACTGACGACGTAGAGCGAGACCCAGCACCTTTCGCGAA
>CAYRQI010000044.1:4054-7293 GCA_964426425.1 uncultured Candidatus Saccharibacteria bacterium
CCTGTAGTGAAAGCGCATGCCGCGATACGTGATATTGTCGGCGCCCACAAATGCTGCGCACTCCTCAAAGCTTCGTGGTGCTGGGAAATTAGGAAGATACACCGTGCTTCGCTCTGAGAGCAATAGAACCACACCGAGGCCCACGTACACGAGCACCGCGATGCGTAGGAGTGAATAGAGAATTGGCAAAGTTTCAAACATGTATGCGAGGAACTGTTCTGTTGTCACACGGGCGCGCGAAATGTTTCGTCTCTCCGTGTTTCTGGCACGATCTTGTCATCAAAAGCCAGTATAGCAACGCGTGTTAAGTTTGGCAGATTGTTGTATGTATGTATATAATTCGTGCGGTCCTTATGGGCCTTTATATTCCGGGGTAACTCAATGGTAGAGTGGCTCCCTGTCAACTTGGCAGCTTTCCGCCGGAAGGCGGATCGAACATCTTGGGATAACGGTGAACCCCTCGCCCTATCGCAGGGCAACACCGTGGGAACCTTCGTTTGATTCGGGGATCTTACCCTGAGCGCAATCGAAGGGCGCCGTAGAGACTAGATACTGAGACGCCCTGAGAGAAGTCGAAGGGTGATGATATAGTCCACCCCTTTTGGAAACAGAAGGATACGTGTAAGGAGTAAGTTGTGGGTTCGAGTCCCACCCCCGGAGCACAAGCCCCCGACCCCTATCTGGGAAACCTTTCGGTTCCCCAACATTGCGCTTCGCGCAATCCTTCCTCCACGGGGGCTTGCGCCGCTCGCGCTTTGCGCGAGCCGGGGTGAGACTCGGGAAGGGGTCGGGAAACGGGAGTTTCCCGCGTCGGAAAGCAGCAAGCGGAGTGAGCGTTGAGAACCGAGGGTTCTCAAGGAGCAAAGCGACGTCCCACCCCCGGAGCCCAGTTGGACAAGTGGCCAATTCGAGGACCGCATCAAACGGTTTTCGCATCGTAAACCCTGACTTTTTGCCCGATACGGTCGGGTTCTGAAGGATGATGTAATTCACCGAGGTACTCATCTAGTGCAGCCGTTGGTGTTTTGAGAGCGATATGGTAGAGTGCCGCCGATGGGTGTCAACGTAGAAGTTCAGAAAAGCGGGAACGAGACGGCGCTTTCCGTCATTCGGAAGTTCAGCCGCCGCGTGCAAGGCACCGGCCTGATCAAAACCGTGCGCGACCGCCGCTACTTTGCACGCGATACCTCCAAGATCGTGAAAAAGAAGCGCGCGTTGAAGCTCCTCAAGCGCCGCGCTGAATACAAACGGCTCGTGAAGGAAGGCAAGATCGCCGAAACGCAAGCGAGACGGAGCGGTACATCGGGAAAAGAGCAGTGGCCGCGGCTCGGCGAAGACATCCCGATTGCGCGATAGGCTGTGCGAGCTAAAACGGTCGAGGTAAGATACTTAATTCGCGGCACGTTGCCGCGAATTCCATTTGAAAAAATCGCTCGGTCAATTCTTGGGCCTCGGTATGAACTCTCGCTCGTGCTCTGCGGCGACACGCTCGCGCGCACCATGAATCGCGCATACCGGAAGAAAAACTACCCTGCCAATATACTTTCGTTCTCTCTGGAGCGATACGAAGGAGAAATGTTTCTCAACGTGAGAGCAGCCGAGCGAGAAGCACGAGAGCTCGGAATTTCCGCGCGGGAGCGTTTGACGCACCTCTTCGTACATGGCTGCCTGCACCTCAAGGGTATACGACATGGAAAAAATATGGATGTACTGGAGAAAAGAACGCTCGGCAGATTCTCGTAAACCAATGCACCAGGACCGCAGGGCGTTGACCATGCGGCTTGAGATACCTGCCTGCGCAGAAGCTTGAGGGCGTTATTGGTTTCGAGCTCTCCCCCTCGGAAATGCGAAAGCGGAGCTCTCGCATTTCACGTGCTCTACGTCGCTCGTAAAGAGTTTTTTTACGATGTCCCCGTTATTGAAACTTTTGCCCTGTGTCTTTTGCCGTACAATGTGCGCATGCGGAACGTCTATACGGGGATTGATATTGGTACGTACCATGTCAAGGTGGTGATTGCGGCTCCCGGCGAGTCGCCGGAACTCCCGATGCAGATTCTCGGCACCGGCACCTCGAATTCAAGGGGTATGCGCCATGGCTACATCGTCGACAAGAGAGAGGCTACCAAGAGCATTCGCGAGGCCCTCCACCGCGCCGCGAGTCAAGCAAAGGTGCGCGTGCGGCGGGCGCGAATCGCGCTCGGCGGCGTTGGCCTCGAAGAAGTGCGGAGCTCCGCCGACCTCTCGCTCACCGCTTCGGGTGGCATTGTCACCGACCGCGAGATCGAGCGCGCGCTCCGTGAGAGCGAGAAGCGCGCCTCCGGGAAGCTCGTCAACCGCGCTGTCCTCCACACCATTCCTCTCGAGTTCCGCATCGATGGCACAAAAGTGCTCGGAAAGCCGCAAGGGCTGCAGGGTATGAAGCTCTCCGTTGACACGATGCTCATCACCATCCTCTCGCATCATCACGACGATCTTGTCGAGGCGGCAGAGAATGCCGGCGTGGAAGTCGAAGGTATCATGGCCGCGCCGCTTGCCGCCTCGCTCGTGACCCTGACGAAGGCGCAAAAGACAGCGGGCGTCGTGCTCGCCAATATGGGCTCCGAAACACTCTCCATCGCCGTTTTCGAGAACGATGTTCCCGTTTCCATCAAAGTATTTCCCATCGGCTCTTCCGACATCACGAACACGATCGCGCTTTCACTGCGAATCACGCTACCGGAAGCGGAGCAAATGAAGCGCGGCGCAGTGACGGGGAGCGACGTGCCGCCGAAACAGATGCTCAGCATCGTTTCGACACGCCTCAAAGACATGTTCGCGCTCGTGAACGCGCACCTCAAGGAGATCGGACGCCTGCGTCTGCTGCCGGCCGGCGTCGTTATCACCGGCGGCGGCTCGGGGCTCTCCGGCATCTCTGACGTCGCGCGAGCGATTCTAAAACTTCCCTCGCAAGTCTCGCAAATCGGTTACCTCCCACGCTCCTCGTCGGTTGATGCGACGTGGGCCGTCGCCTACGGCCTTTGCCGCTGGGCGTATGCTGAAGAAATTGCTGGAAGCAGTCACACGCTTGGAGAAATTATTGAAAACGCGTGGGATTCGGTAAAACAAGCCGTTCGTTCGATGCTTCCCTGAACCAAGACAAATCAAGATAACAGACACCCCCATGTGTCAAGTTTGCCTTTTCGTAGAATAGGGGTATCCCGATAATACCCCTTGGGTAGATTGTTCCTAGGCGGCCTTGA
>CAYRQI010000045.1:0-524 GCA_964426425.1 uncultured Candidatus Saccharibacteria bacterium
CGCGTATCAGGCTAGCACGATGTGGTGGGGGGTGTCATCGGGATACCCCTATTCTGTTTTTTTGTTCTCCTATTCTACTTTACCGCAGCCGCATCCCGCGCAAACGTATGACACGGGCATTATTGGAACCGGATGATTTCTGGTTGGAGAGCGAGCTTGTCGCTGTCTGGTTCGTCGCGGTCACGCTGTAGTAATAGGTAGTGCCGCGTGTTAAGGAGGTGTCGGAGTAGCTGGTCCCTGTAGAGGTGGCGAAAGAGGCGATGAGTGTCGCACTCGTTGTTGCAGTGAAAGGGGAAGTAGCGCGCCAGACGCCGTAGGTTTGGAGATTTGAGCCGCCGGTCGATGCTGGAGCGGTCCAGCTTAATGAGACCGCGCCGGTCGTCGAGGTGGTGGTGAGGTTAGTGGGAGCGTCGGGGGCAGCTGGCGTATAGGTGATGACGATGATGCCTTGCTTGCCGGCACCGCCGTCAGAGTAGTCAAAATTATTGCCATGGGAACCACCCCCACCGCCACCGGCGCCATAA
>CAYRQI010000045.1:534-7079 GCA_964426425.1 uncultured Candidatus Saccharibacteria bacterium
GTGCGAGCTTGGTAAAATAGAGACACAAATGCAAAAATCCGCTGGACAGCGGATTTTTGCCCCCAAGAGGCTAAAAGCCACAACTGACACCTATTTGAGTGCGTCTTTGAGTGTCTTTGAAGCCCGGAATTTTGGGACTTTCATTGCTTTTATCTGGATCGTCGCTCCTGTGCGAGGGTTCCTGCCCATGCGACCAGCACGGGTCTTTGCTTCGAAGATGCCAAGGCCTGCAATCGAGACCTCCTCGCCTCTCTTGAGGCAATCGGTGATCGTATCGATGATCGCCTCGACTGCTCTCTCGCCGTCGGCCTTCGTGCAGCCGATAGTTGATGCTACCTTCTCGACCAAGTTCATTTTGTTTGCCATAGGTGTACGTGAAAAGTTATTAAAATATGCGCATTTTCGACCCCGCGACCATTTTGAGCCGTATTTTAGGTGTGTCAACCCAGCTCGCTATTTGAGATGAATATTGCCAACACGTCAAAAACGCCTTGAAATATGGACATGTAGCGATTAGCAGGTGCACGCGCGTCTAGCGGGCGTATTCGACCACCCGTGTTTCCCTGATGACACTTACTTTAATTTCTCCCGGGTACTGGAGTTCTTTTTCGATTTTGTCCGCGATATCGCGGGCGAGTTTGCGCGCGTCGAGGTCCGTGAGCTCCTCGGGCTTCACGATGACGCGGATCTCACGGCCGGCTGAAATGGCGTAACTTTTTTCGACACCAGCATGCTGGTTGGCGATCGCCTCGAGTTCCTCGAGCCGTTTAATGTAGTTCTCAATGGAGTCGCGGCGCGCTCCCGGCCGTCCGCCCGAGATCGCATCTGCCACTTGCACGATCATCGATTCGGGCGTTTCGTACGGATACTCTTCGTGATGCGCCTGCATCGCTTTTATTACTGCCTCTTCGACACCGAACTTTTGAAGAATTCTGCGTCCGATCTCGACATGCGTTCCCGGCACCTCGTGGTCAACTGCTTTGCCAATGTCGTGGAAGAGTGCCCCCGCGCGCGCGACTGCTTCATTCGCACCAAGCTCTGCGGCAAGCATCCCCGCGAGGTGAGCGACCTCGACCGAGTGATCGAGGACATTCTGGCCGTAACTCGTGCGGAAATAGAGGCGGCCGAGGATCATTAAGAGCTTCGGATCGAGATTTTGCACTTTCGCGTTGTATGCCGCCTCAGCGCCCTTCTTTTTGATAATAGTGTTTATCTCTTCCTCTGCCTTTTTCACCATCTCCTCGATCTTTGCAGGCTGAATGCGGCCATCAAGAATGAGATTTTCAAGCGCGATGCGCGCCACCTGCCGGCGAATTGGGTCGAAGGATGAAAGAGTGATGGTGCCCGGCGTATCGTCGATAATCACGTCGACGCCAGTCGCGCGCTCAAAGGCGCGGATGTTGCGACCCTCTTTGCCGATAATTTTGCCCTTGATCTCATCGGAGGGCAGGGAAATGGTCGTTGCGAGTACGTCGGAAACGACGGAATTGCCGAGGCGGTGCACGGCTGTCGTGAGAATCTCTTTTGCACGCTGCTCGAGGCGTTCATTGCCGGAGATCTCGAGCTTCCGCATCCGACTCTCGAGGTCGTTCTCATATTGTTTTTCGACGGATTTCATCAGATCGGTCTTCGCCTCTTCGGCCGAGAGATGCGCGATTGTCTCGAGCTTTTCCTGTTGCGCGCGCGTAAGCTCCTCAACCTTTTCTTTTGCGCTTGAGAGCTCTTCACTTTTCTTCCCGAGCGTCTCCTGCTCGATGTCGAGCATGCTTTGGCGCTTGTCGAGCATTTCCTCCTTGCGCACCAAGCGCTCTTCGGTCGCTTTGAGCTCGCTCCAGCGCTCCTTCAGCTCCGCGCCGATCCGTTCTTCTTTTTCTTTGGCACGCGCTTCAGCGTCTTCGATGATGCGTTTCGCTTTCTCTTCCGCGTCGAGGCGCATCTTGCGGATCTCGAGCTCCATCGAGCCTCGTTTCCCGAGCGAGATTATCAGTCGGAGAAAGTAACCGACGCCGATACCAGCCGCACCGGTGAGTGCGAGAAGGAGCAGAATAACTTGTATTGACATAGCGTGGAATCAATCCACGCGCGAGTGACTATGTACGGACTGCAAGCACTGTTGATTGTACAGAAATAAACATTGCCGGCGCTTTCGCGTTCGTAAATTCATTCGCACGCGTGGAATTGAAAGACATAAATGTTTGTAAGGTGTAGCGCGAGTATACTCTCGCGCTAGGCAATAGGCAATAGGCAGCAGGCAAAAGGAAGAGCCGCTCTTGCCTAGTGCCGGGTGCCTTGTGCCTACCCCAAGACTTTATCGATGATGCCGTACTTCACGGCCTCTTCGGCGGTCATGAAGAAGTCGCGTTCAACGTCCTTTTCAATGCGCTCGAGTTTTTGGCCTGTGTTTTTCGAGAGCATTTTGTTGAGTCGCTCGCGAAGCTTCAGGATCTGCTTGGCCGTGATCTCGATGTCTGTTGCCTGCCCTTCAGCGCCCCCGTGCGGCTGGTGGATCATGATCTCGGCATTGGGAAGCGCAAAACGTTTGCCTTTTTCTCCCGACGAAAGAAGGATGGCGGCACCGGATGCGGCGAGGCCAACGCAATAGGTAGCGACTGCCGGCTGGATGTGGTTCATCGTGTCTACCATTGCAAGCGTGGAAGTCACGGCGCCGCCGGGGGAATTGATGTAGAGAGAGATTTCTTTCTTCGGGTCTTCGGACTGCAAGAAGAGCATCTGGGCGATAATGAGATTTGCCATCTCGTCGTTGATAGGCCCACCGAGGAAGATGATGCGCTCCTTCAAAAGGCGCGAATAAATATCATACGCGCGCTCGCCAAAAGAGGTCTTTTCGACCACCATCGGCACGAGCATTTGTGATTTTGGAGTGTTCATATCCGGCAAGTGTACCACTTATTTCTGTTCTTCCAAAAAATTCAACGTGGCTTCGTTGCGCAAGACGTGGGAGATGTGGGCGCGAAGGGTTTCGGGGTCGGCGCTTGGAACATGGTTTCTCGCGTGGGCGATTTCTTTTTCAAGCCGGTCCTTGTCGGCTTCGATGCTTTCCTTCCGTGCGATTTCAGAGAGAATAAGGCGCACTTTGGCCCGCTTGTCGGCGGCATCGTGCCACTCCGCGCGAAGTTGCTCGTGGGTTTTCTTCGCTTGCGTGAGGTAGCCTTCGAAGGTTATGCCCATCCGCTCGAGATCGGCTCGCAAACGTGCTTCCATGTCGTCGAGCTCGTACTCCCGCCGCCTCGGCGGGTATTTAACGCTCGATTCGTTCACCAACTCGTCGAGGATAGCGGCGCGGCGTTTTTCGCGCGCTTGCAGTTCCTTTTCTGTTTTGATGTTCGAACGAACCGTTTCGTAGAACTTCTCGACGCTCTCTAGCCCAAGCGATTGCACGAATGCCTCATCGAGCGCCGGTAGTTCTTCTTCTTTCATTGCGCGCGACTCGTCGCGCGCTTTTTGTGGCGGAATGCCGGCTTCGATCTTGTCGATGCGCGCTCTCTCGCGCCGCAGGTGCGTGAGCGCTTCTTTATGTTCTTCGTCTGTGACAGAAACCTCTTCTTTCTTTGCGTTGATAGTTGCCGCTATTCTTTTGTAATCGGGCAGCTTCACTTCCGGCATGAGCGGCGCGTGAGCCGCAAATGCCAATGGTTGTTCTGCCTCGAGTTTTTCGATAGTTACGTTTGGAGCTTTGACAATGAGGAGGTTTTTGTTTGCAAGGAGTTCGGGCAGCTCATGCTGAATCGCTCGTTCGGCAGCTTGTTTCAATATCGTTCCTTCTCCGTAGATGGCGATGATGCGATCGATCGGCGCAAAGCCTTTTCGAAAACCGTCCAGCTGGACTGTTTTTTGCATTTCCTTGAGCATTTCTTCACGGTAGTGCGCGAGAGAAGCTGCGGGAAGCTCCGCGCGCACTTCGATCTCCCATGCGTTCTCGTCGCATGAGATTTTTACGTTCTCGAGCGCATGGCTCATTCGCAGGAGTCTATCAGAAATATTGAGAGCGTCACATGGACACGGCCGTTTCGTCATTCTCACAGGAAGTTCCATGTATGTGTGGTTCCTGTTTCGTCAATCTGCTCATTCAATTTTTCGGAATAGCTCTATTCCGATGACACCACCAACTCAAGTTGTTGGAGAACTCTCGCGCGCATTGCGCTGTCGATCATGCCTGATCAACGATCAACTCGTTGTGTCGCCGGGGATAAATGGAAGCTGATCTACGGAATTTGTTCTATTCAAATACGCGCCCCAGAAGTAGAGAGCGCCGAAGCCGAGAAGTATCAAGATGATGGCGGTGCCGATCCACGGGCCGATACCGGTTTTCTTTGGAGTTCGATTGTATTCCGCGAGCATGTGGCCGGTGTCTGAAGATGCATTTTGCATGTTCGTCGTAGGAGGCATACCGCTAGTATAGCTTCTAGCTGCTAGAAGCTAGCAGCTAGGCGAGTGGATAATGTGGACTAGAAGCTAGACCCTATAAGCTAGCAGCTAACTCTTGAATTTCTTCTGATACAGTTCGATCGAACGCGAAAGTGCTTTGACGGCCTCATTTCTGCCCTCGAAGCCGTGTACCACGATCTCGACCGGCTTTTTCTTGAGCTTTTTGTTCTGTTCGAAGAAGTGCTGCAGCTCCTTGAGGGTGTGCTTTGCGATATCTTCGAGATCGTTTACGTGGTCGAAGCGGATGTCTTCTGTCGGGACCGCGATGATCTTGTCGTCGGATTGTCCGTCATCGGTCATCTGCATGATCCCCACGGGGCGCACCGAGACAAGGATGCCCGGCGGGATAGGATTGGTGGTGAGTACAATCACGTCCATTGCGTCCCCGTCGTCCCACAGCGTGCGCGGCGCGAAGCCGTAGTCGCACGGGTAGTGGGCGGCAGAATAATTGACGCGGTCAAGCTTGATGAGGCCGCTCTCCTTGTCGATCTCGTACTTGTTGTGCGAACCGCGCGGGATCTCAACGATAATATTGAATTCTTCAGGAGCTTTATCGCCGAGCGGGATGTCATGCCATAAATTCATAGTCAACAGTGTACAGTGAACAGTGTACAGTGAACAGGGGGTATCTATTCGATTTCTCTCTCCTTCTCTTGGATCTCCTTCTCCTCGACCGCTTCTGCTTCAGGAGATTCTGCGGGGATGTCGCGGTCTTGTTCGCCCTCTTCCTCGATATCCTCATCCGTTTTGGGAAGGCTCGTGGTCGGCGTCTCGCCTGGCAGGGTTCCTTTCTTTTCCACGGCGACGCCGCCTTCCTCCGTGCCGGCAACTTGTTCACCTTGCGTTGAGCGAATGTCGATCTTCCATCCCGTGAGACGCGCGGCGAGACGGACGTTCTGCCCGCCGCGGCCGATCGCGAGCGATTGCTGATCTTCTGCAACCTGTACGACGGCGCGATTTTCCTCTTCAAAAAGCTCGATGTCGAGAACCTGCGCGGGCTTCAGTGCCTCTTTCACATACTCGGCGGCATCTTCCGACCACTCAACGACGTCGATCTTCTCGCCGCCGAGCTCGGAGGTGACGACCGCAACGCGCACGCCGCGCTGGCCAACCAAGGCGCCGACTGGGTCAACGTGCTCGTCGTTTGATTTCACGGCGATCTTTGCGCGGCTTCCAGGCTCACGCACGATCCCTTTCACTTCTACCACGCCGTTTGCAAGTTCTGGCACCTCGGCTTCAAAAAGTTTTGAGAGAAAGCGTGGATGCGAGCGCGAGAGACGGATGAACGTGCCGTGGACACCTTCGTCGACGCGCAAAAGAAGCGCGCGGATGCGCTCGCCTTGCCGGTAGCGCTCACCGGGGATTTGCTCGTCGTAGGGGAGAATAGCGGTTGCGCGGCCGAGATCGATATAAAGGTTGCCGCGTTCGAAGCGCTGCACGTGCCCTGTCACGATGTCGCCCTCATGCTGGCCGTATTCCGAGATGATGCTTGCGCGCTCTGCCTCGCGCACTTTTTGCATGATGACCTGTTTGGCAGCCTGCGCGGCGATGCGCCCGAAGTCCTCGCGCGTTTCGAGCGGGAAGGAGATTTCCTCATCGAGGAGTGCATCTTTTTTGATGCGCCGGGCGTCTTCGATCATGATGTGCTGCTCAGGATTGAAACGTGAACGGTGATCTTCGTCACTCGTCGGTTCTTCGCCTTCCATGCGCACAAGCGAATTATCGACGACAATCTTTGTCTGACGGAACTCTGTGTCGCCGGTTTGCGGATTGAACGTGGCGCGGATAATCTGCCCGCGTTTGCCGTATTCACGGCGATAGGCGGCAGCCAAGGCTGTCGCGAGCGCTTCCACTACGCTTTCGCGCGAGATACCGCGCTCCGCTTGGAGCTCATCGAGCGCGCTGTTGAGGGATTTAAGGTCAAATAAAGCCATAGATAGTGAGTAGTCAGTAGAAATATAGTTAGTAGTAAATCCTTTAAAAAAACGTCCGCCAGAAGGCGGCACCAATGCAGGCAGTATAGTCTATAATTTCAGTGTGTCAATTCAGTGCACCTATATCTTTTGGCGAGCGCAACGACTGCGAGGTGCACAAACAGT
>CAYRQI010000046.1:0-2825 GCA_964426425.1 uncultured Candidatus Saccharibacteria bacterium
TCATAGCCTTGGTAGGCCGTTACCCTACCAACTAGCTGATACAACGCAGGCCGCTCCTTTAGCGACAACTAAATAAATAATTGTCTTTACTCTCGCGAGACTATCTCGGATTACCCCGTCTTTCGACGAGCTATACGAGACTAAAGGGGACGTTCCTGCGTGTTACTACCTCGTCTGCCGGTCCCTTGCGGGCCCTCGACTTGCATGCCTTATCCATACCGCCAGCGTTCACCCTGAGCTAGGATCAAACTCTCAGTAAAGAGAATTTAATTTACTCTTTTTAGGATGCCCAGACACACGCAGAGCGTGTGACGGGCAACCCGTCACACTTTTCAGTGTGTCGGGTGGACGGAACAAAAGAATGTCCGACATCCGTCACACTTAAAGAGTGTGTCGGATGACGGATCCGTACACACGCTACGCGTGTGTCGGATGTATTTTCTTTTCTTCCACTTACTTCCCGCTCTTTCTGAAGAAAGGGCGGGATTATTTACCAATTGTGTGCATTTTGTTTGCTCCACTCTTCCATTTTCAATGAACAACCCCGCTGAACGGCGGGGCTCTTTTTTCGAAGAGTTGCATCCACCGTCAGGAGGTCATGGCGATAAGTATAGACAAGAGACGTTTCTTGTCAACGGCGGACGTGTTAGGTGCAGCCGGTTGGGGACCGACTGCACCCCATCCCGAATGAGCGACCACTCCCAGAGCATGTCTAAGAACCCGGGTTCCCAAGACAATGCGGGCGATTTTGTGGACGAGGCGCAAGTCGGAGTCCGACAATGTATCTGAAGATACATTGTCACTCGTCAAACCGAGCAATGAAAGACCCTCGCAGCGCGAGCCGCGAGGGTGAGGGCTACTTGTCCTTATCGGACTTTTGCCGTGCCGCGTGTCGAGCAATTTCGACTGCGACAAGAACGGCATCAGGATTAACTCCCTCTGCCGTGACGGTTTTTTGTTCTTCGTCCGTGCGTACCGTCACCCGCACAGACTTCTCTCCTTTTTTAGCCATCGCTGGCCTCCTTTCTCGAGAGAAGAAAGAAAAGACCCTCTTGGTGGAGGGTCTCCTTGTATCTACATGTATTTTCGGAATCTAGACACAAGCAAAACCTCCACCGGAAGTGGTAAGGAGGAGGTCAAGGAGACTTGCCCGGTTAATTAACATAGATGCATCGTATAAAGCCCCTCATTTCTGTCAACGGCACAACAGGTTTTGATTGCACAAAGAGGCAAGAACGCTACAATGCGCCGATGAGTGATTTTGAGACGCAGAAACCAAATGATTCCCCAAAAGAAAAAAGCGCACCATCGATTATCGAGAAAGCGCGGGCGGACAGGGACGAATTTCTTGAGTTGGTTAAAGAGATTGAAGCAGGCACGAGCACAGAGGAAACCACCTCTCGAGCACGTGCTCTCGTGGCAATAGCACATGAGCGCGCGAATAGCGTTCTTGAAGATGCCGGCAAAATTCCTGACGGCGATCCAAGGCATGATATATTCGAATGCTACAACCAAATCGCCGCAGAGTGGGATCGGCTTGTTGAACTCAAAAAAGTTGAGTGAAACCGGTGTGTCAGATCAGGAACCAAAAATTGGACTGTTATGTGATAGAGATCCGAATGACATCTCTACTTAGAATTTCATTCAGCCAAATGAGGTTTTAGACATGCTCTAGAGCGATTCTGCGGCGATAAAGGTCGTGAAATTTTCTTTGAGATCTTGGATGCTCGCTTCGAGGACTTTGAGTTTGTAGAGTTTGGCAGCGGTGCGCGAGGCGATGACGGCCGTAGATTTCGGGAGCTTGCCTTTTGCGAGATCTTCCGCCGCTTTCGCGGTGTCTTCGTGCTCTTTGAGCTTCGCTGCCCGCCAACTCTTTTTCAAATACCCTTTGCACTGGCGCAGCGCTTGTTCGTGCGAAGTGATCGTTTTGATGCTCTTGCGCGAAACCCCCTTACGCACGAGAAGGTTTTGCCGGACGTCGATGTCGAACATCTTTTTCAGTTTGAAATTATATTTTGCCATTGCTTCGACTGTCTCTGTGACGACACCACCTGTTGAATTCTCGATCGGAAAGACACCGAGATCGACTGCGCCTCTTTCCAGCGATTCAAGTACATTCTCTACAGAAATGAGGTAGTCGAGGGAGAATTTCCTGATACGGTTTTTCTTGGCATATGCCAGCGCCGCTTCCTCCGAAAAACTCCCCTGCGCGCCCGAAATCCCAATTTTAATAGAATTCATTTATTTCTTGCTCCACTTCTGAACCACAACAAGGAGCGGCGTCGCGAGGAATATCGAAGAGTATGTTCCAGCAGCTATGCCGACGAAGAGCGTTAGCGCAAACACACGGGTTGATTCAGGACCGACAAAATAGCGAACGAGGAGCGTAAAAAGCACAGTGAGAGATGTGTTGATGGAGCGAACAAACGTCTGACTAAGACTCCTCGCAGCCGTATCCGCGAAATCTTCACGTTTTCCGCGCTCCTCATTGATACGCAGATTCTCCCGCACGCGGTCGAAGACGACGATCGTGTCGTGAACGGAAAAACCCAAAACTGTGAGAACAGCGGTAACAAAGAGTGTGTCTACTTGCGCGCCCGTAAGGTAGCCGAGGAACGCGAAGAAACCGACAGGAACAATGACATCGTGCACAAGCGTGACGAGCGCAATGAGCCCGTAAATCCACGAGGAGATTGGCTTGGAGACCTTGCGAAATGCAAACGCGATGAATAAGAGGATGCAGAGAAGAACGAGAGCAAGAGCGATTACGGCTTTGTTGCGGAGCTCTTTGCCGATCGTCGGGCCGACTTCAGTGAGTTGCTCCA
>CAYRQI010000046.1:2835-6070 GCA_964426425.1 uncultured Candidatus Saccharibacteria bacterium
CCAGTAAAGTCGATGCCCACACGAAGCCCGAAAGTGGCCAGAGAGACGATCGACGCGAGAACGAGAACACCTGTTATCGCAAAGAATATATTTCTGTATTTGATAACACTCATGGTGATATGCCCGAACCGAATAGAAAGCGGATTGCGCCACGTGCCTCAACGCCGAGCGCGAAGAGGAACGTGCGCGAGACGGTGATGGCCGTGAGCATCGAGACGAGCACGCCGATCCCGAATACGAGCGCGAAACCCTTGATGAGCGAAGTGCCAAACCAAAAGAGGATGACGGCTGTTATCATTGAAGAAATATTCGAATCCCGAATGGAAGGCCACGCGCGCGCGAAGCCGTCGTGGATCGCTTCTCTCGTGCCTTTCCCCTTGGAGAGTTCCTCGCGCATGCGCTCGAAGATAAGAATATTCGCGTCGACCGCCATGCCGACGGATAGGATGAACGCTGCGATGCCAGCCGCGGTAAGCGTCACCGGGATGAGCTGGAAGAGCGCCAGAACAGCCGCAACGTACAATAAGAGTGCGATACTCGCGATCGCGCCCGGCAAGCGGTACCAGAAAATCATAAAAAGAACGACGGCCGCGATGCCCCACAAGCCAGCCATGATCCCGTCTTCGACAGCTTTCTCACCAAGCGTCCCCGAAACGGTCTTGGTGGAAATGAGTTCTATGGGTACCGGAAGCGCGCCGTAGTTGAGGTTGCGCGCGAGCTCCTTCGCACTTTCCGGCGTAAAGTTACCCGAAATCACCGCCTGACCGTTGGGGATGGGTTCGTTGATAACAGGAACAGATATCGGGGCGCCGTCGAGAAACATCCCGAAGTATCGCCCAACATTCTCCTTCGTAAGGTCGGCGAATATCCGTGCGCCCTCGGCGTTGAACGTGAGCAACACGACAGGCTCACTGGGTCCCCCGAGGCCCTGATTGAACTGCAACTCGGCGCGCTTGAGATCCTTTCCAGTAATCGACGCCGGCTCGAAATACTGGTTGACTGTCGACGTGGAAATATCTGCCGGGATTGTGTCACTCTTCAGGAGCCTGAATTCCAAAACGGGCGTCCGCCCGATGAGCTCGATCGCTTTTTGCGTATCAGTCACTCCGGGCAGTTCGACGATGAGACGCTCTTCCGTCGTCCCAGCGAGCGTCCCACCACGTTGTGTCTGCACTATCGGCTCGGAAACACCAAAGAGATTTACTCGCCTCTCGATCGTGTCACGCAGCGCCGACATCGAATCGGGAACATCGGCAGTGGCAATGGCGGAAAGATTAGCGCGATAGACAAGCTGTGTACCGCCGGAAAGATCGAGCCCGAGCTGGAACGGCCGCCACGACTTGGTCTGTGACGCATAGACAAACCATCCAATCCCCGTCCCGACGAGGAGAATCAGGAGTGCTGCGAGCCGTATTTTCCACATAACGGCCAAGTCTAACCGCGCTTATTCACTAAATCAAACAGGTTGCGGTAAATCATCGCGACGGCGACGGGGCCGACGCCGCCCGGGGCAGATATCTTTATCCGAATATCGATCATACAAAATCCTCGCGGCTCAAGCCGGATTGCCGGACAATGGAAAGAAGTGTTCCGATTGGTATTTCCTTTCTTCCCACGGGAACGATAGCCGTGTGAACTCGGTCCGAAATTCGCCGATATTTCGCGTGGCTTCCCTTTTGAGAGACGAAGACAAATCCGTGTCGAAGCAGCACCCGAATGACATGATCGGACGACGGCAGCCTAGGCATGCACAATGTCCGTTGTTACAATCTCGGGAGATTCGACGCTTCGGACATCCTCTGCTGCAGCATCCTCAAAAAAAAGCCCTGCTGCTTCGCGGAGATTTGCAAGGGCCTCTTTTTTTGTTTTGCCGAAACTAGAAACATCGGCACTTAGGAGCTGCGCCACATGATATTTACCCTCTTTCCATACGATAGCCTTCATGCGTGTTTTCTTCATATCATCATGCTACAAACGCTTTAGGTGTAAGTCAATCGAGACTCAAATGCCAAAGAGACGCGCGAAGAGACTCTTTACACGCGAGAAAAATCCTTGCGCTGAATACTGCGGGGTTGGAGGAAGCGTGGACACAAGCTGCGGCTGAGGCAGCGCATAGGAGTTGAGCAGCGGCATGTTCTCGACTGGTTCGCCTCTGCGAAACACGGGGAGATCAAGCTCTCCGCTGTCCCTATAGACGTTCATGCCCGGCTCCATGAAGGTCGAGGGAGGAGTGATCTCCAGCACGTCACGCGGGGGAGAAATAGGTAGGCGGCCCACCGTTACCCCGTTCTCATACATCTCAACTCGCTCTATGAATGACATGCTATTCACTAACGCGGGCACAAGACTAGTCGTACCTTTTTCAGCTAGCTGCGGATTCTCCTGATACAGCACGCGAAGGCGTTCCGGTATTGAAGCTGCGATGCTGTTTATCGAATCGATAGGAACACTTACATACCGCGCGTCCCCTGCCGCAATCGGCGGCTCTGTGCCCGATATCGGAACAAGAATACCGTAGGGATCTTGTATCACAGCCGCTGAGCCGTGGCGCGCATTGAGATTATGCAGATTACGCAGAATGTCTGCGGTCTCAGCGGCAACTGCGCGATCGAATGCTTCACTAGAAAAGGCCACGAGATCCTGTCCGAACTTCGTGGGGATACTCCCGTCTTTCACGAGTGTCGTACATGCGTAGTTTTTGTTTTTGTCCTTGCTCGGCGGACACCATGTAAGTACGCCCTTCCGTTCTGGCTTGCGCGTGGCCGCATCGAGCGGCACGGGATAGCGGCACACGCGTACCTGTCATCGTTCTGTCATCGAGACGCGGCTGTCAGTCGTGACATTCTTATATTCATCGATGAACGCGTGTTCCTTCATGCTAGCAGCCAACACGCTCACACATCGGGAAAACGGGAGTATAGGACAATCTGAAAATTGATATGTGGTTTGCGCAAAAGCAACATTCGCTGTGCACATAAGTGGCATAAAGCGCATCGCCACAATGCGAACACCGATGACCATGCCAGAATGATACTGCGCTTCTGTGTCAGTGTATAGCGAGTGCCAGAAGATTCCTGAATATCATCGCGACAGCGACGGGACCGACGCCTCCGGGGACAGGCGTCATGAGTGAGGCCTTTTCGGCGCATGCAGCATCAACGTCGCCTGTGATTTTTTTATTGAGTTCGCTCGTGCCTGCGTCGATGAGCACAACACCGTCCTTGATGTGCTCCGG
>CAYRQI010000047.1:0-6038 GCA_964426425.1 uncultured Candidatus Saccharibacteria bacterium
GTTCGTCCTGCAGAGTAGTGCTCCAGAGGAAGCTCTCGTTGAAGTGGATATAAATGGTGATGGAGATGTTGATATACTCTTCGCGCCAGACGGCGCAGAGCCTCCGATCGTAGCTCTCCTCACGCTTCTCAAAGACAAAATCAATGGCGCAGATATCAACAGCAAGCTCAAGAAAAATCTCCTTAAGAAGATAGCTAAACTCGAGAAGAAAATTAAGAAAGGTAAGGCCAAGTCTTCAAAGATTCTTACCGACGTGGAGAAGAAAATAGTAAAGAAGAATGCCAAGGGGGAAATTACTGACGCCGATGCACAGGAGCTTCTAATCCTGCTCGCGCAGCTCGAAAGTGCGATATGATTGGAGATATGCAGATCAGAAAGTTAGTCCTCTGGTTGTTTGTGGTCTCTCTTGCAGTGTTTGGTGTGGGGTATACTTTGACTAATTCCGTTGTCTTTGGTGTTTGTGATGAAAATTCTCTTGTGTGTCGCGGTCTACTGAATAAGATAGGTGATCCACTTTATTACGGCTTCGGGGCGCTCTCGATAGTGTTCCTCATACTTCTTGCATTTCCTTCGGCATTCGGCGCGTGGAAGAAGTTCGCCATCTGGTTTGTGCCACTCGCGGCGCTCCTTTTTATCATCTGGCCGGAACCAAGGGGAGGACTTGGTGTCATACCGAGCGTCATTGGGCCACCCCCTGAACAGGTATTTCAATGGATAAGCGGAGCATACGTACTCGCAAGTGCGGTCATTATTGGGTGGAAGACATTTCGGCTTAGAAACAAAGGCTAGACCTTCTCGTATTTCGTGTAAAGGACATTGTGGGGTTGACCCCATTAGAAATCGCGCCCGTGCTTGTGCGCCCGAAGGGTTTCTTGGGCGGGCTATTTCTAACGGGGTTGACATAATGGACAGTGGGTCTGTAGTATTCCACCGGCAGTCAGATCTCCCTGCTGGTGGGCAGCGGGAATTGTTTTTGAATAACAAAGTGGTCTGGAGCGGGCCCGAAACCGGCAGCTTTTCGCTGGTTTCCCCAGGTTTTGGGCCCACTCCAGACCTTTTTCGTAGTATATCAAGTATTCAACATGAGGTGAGGCGTTGTGGTGGATATCATTACGGCGATACCACCGACACGTGCAACTCTCTCTTATTTTCGTGTCCGATATTTTCTCAACGGACATTGCACTGCCTGCAATAGGACAGCGTCACATACAACCGATTCGGTGAAGTTCTTATAGGACAAAGAAAAATAGTAGCCGCAACGCGTGCATTTTGCCTCAATCCGGCGTCCTTTTGACAGACCGTCAAGATTTATTTGTGATGTGGAATTGTGCCTTTTTTTGTTGACAGGGTTTTATTAGGGTCGATAATGCGACTCGTCGTGCATGCATCACATGCCCGGCAAGGGAAACCGGCGGTTCAATGACCGCCTTTCGTAGTTTAATCAGGCAACACATTCAGGTAGGAAGCGAAGTATCTTCGGGGTGCTTCGCTTTTTTGATATTCGGCTGGGTCTGGCATGTGTCAAGGACCGTCCTTGGCGCAAGGGCTTTTTTGGCACTTGACAATAGGTGAAGTCCACGGTGCGGTCCATTCGCATCGATTGGACCGCACTGTGAACTGCACCTCCCGACACCCCGAAAAGGGGAGGGTCGGTAGGAAGGTTCACAGGTCGATGCCTGTCTTCGCGCCGTCCTTAAGGAGGCACGAAAGCAGATTATGAGAAAACTACATAACACTATGACAAAATCAATTACCTTGAAGTACACGATTGCCGTTCTTGCGGCATTCGTAGTGGTGCTCGCGTATGCAGGTATTGCAGACGCGGCAGTCAACTCGAGCAACATCAGAGTTGAGGTCAAGAACAACGGCACAATCAACAACACAACGTCTGCAAAGGCGCACACCGGCGAGAACTACGCCGAGGGCAGCTTCGGCGGCGATGGCGGCACGGGTGGCGACGTTACAGCTAGCGGCGTCGGCGACTACAACAATGGTGGCGCTGAAGCCGGCAACGGCGGCAACGGCGGAGGCGCCGGTCCGGGCGGACTCGTTAACACGGGTGACGCTACGGCGGATGCCGGGACCGAGAACAGCCTGAACGGCACCGACGTTGAAATCGATCTTACCAACGCAATGAGCACAGGCGAGGACATGAACAGCACGTACATCGGCGTTGACGTCAAGAACGGTACAAAAGACTGCGAATGCACGTCTGAAATCAACAACACGACACGTGCTCGCGCTCGCACTGGTGAGAACTACGCCGAGGGCAGCTTCGGCGGCGATGGCGACGACGGCGGCGACGTGACAGCTGGCAGCGGCGACTACAACAATGGTGGCGCTGAAGCCGGCAACGGTGGCCACGGCGGCACGAGCGACCTAGGCGGCGAGGTCAAGACGGGTAAAGCTGTGTCGGAGGCTGGAACGATTAACTTGCTCAACACGACCTTGATCAAGGTCAAGCTCTAAGAGTCGTACTCAAAGGGTATGGGTCTCGTCTGCAATGGATGAGGTCTTGGGCAAGGCGTTAGCCAGAGGAGGAAGGGATCGATTCTCGCCAGAGTCAATCCCTCCTTCTCATGAGGTCTTTCCGCCAGCAGGCGGAGAGGCTTCAGAGAGGGAATCGAGCAGCTTCTAGCTTCGAGCTTCTAGCTGCGAGGAAATGCAATATGAATCAGAGAATGACAAATATGACTTCGATCGGGGTTGTGGGAGCGATCATTGTGCTCGCGATGGTGTTTACGTTTGCGCCGGCGAGTGCTTCTGCCGCTCCGGCAGGAAATGCCTTTCTCGGGGGAGGCAATGCGCTTGCTCGTGCGACGTCGGGAGAATCGCAAGGACTTGCGCACGCGAGTTCAACGAGCAATCTCCTCTCGCATCTCACGTTTGCGAGTACGCGCGGGGGGAGACCGGCCGAAGTGCCACCCACTGCCTCGACTACAGAAGCGACGTCTCAAGGCAATGAAGGTAGTACCGAAGAGAATATGGGTGCGCTTTCCCTTCCTGAAAATGAGAATCAAAGTGCAAGCGGACACGCGAACGGAGGCGCCCGCAGCGGCAATGGCGGGAGTGGCGGCGACAGTGGTGCTGGAGGAGTGGTGCGCGCAGGAAGCGTCGTTTCGAACGCGCAGGCTGTGAATGTGCTTAACACCGTTATTGTGCGGATCAGCGTACGGTAGCGACATGTAAAAGCAAACCAGCGTATGACAAAACAATCACCGGGCGGTATCGAGGAAAGAGAGAACCGAATGATTGATGTTCTCCCTTCTCATGAGGTCTTGACCCGCTGTGAGATTAAGTGGTAGAAATTCGAGGCCTCAGAGAGGGCAATATGAATAAATCGGTGTCAACCCCGTTAGGGAAAAGCCGCTCGTCGGCTGCTGCCCGCCTTTGGCGGAGCGGTTCTCTAACAGGGCCAATCTCTGCATATCGCGGCTTGGCTGCGGCGCTTACTTTTGCGCTCGTTTTGAGCTTGGTGCCTCCGCCGGCTCTTTACGCGCAGACTGCCACGACCACGGATTCGACCAGCTCACCGCAGGCGGATTCGACCACTGACGCACGGACGGATAGAACAAGGGAGACAGCCACGGACACCGCGACCACGACGTCTGCGACAGGTACAGACACCGCTACCACCACGGATACGACGAGCTCGACAGAGCCTTCGCAAGATGCCACGGCGGGCGGTGCAAGCTCGCCGCTGTCTGACACCAGCGTGGGTACGGTGGCCCTATTACCAACTGACGCTCTGACGGGGCAAGCCAATACTGGCGTGGATCCGACAAGCGCACTGCAACCAGTTGCAGGATCAACGAGCGGAGATGGGACAGGCGATTTGAGTACCGCCGCAACCGACATAGGAGACCCGAACGCATCCTCGACATCCTCGGCGAGCTCGGGTGACGTGCCGCCCGGAGAGAGCAACACTGACAACACGGACTTCACAGACATCACGAACGGCGCGCCGCCTCCGGGCCCGGATGACGGACGGCCCGTTGTTGACAAGAGCGCGACGACGACAGAGGCGGCGGCACCCGATCCCGTGTTCAGAACCGCAACATCGACCGAAGGGACGGGACAGAAGATTGGGGGCACCGTCTTTACCGGCAACTCGACAGCAACGACAACGCTCGAGAATACGCTCAATGTTACGCGTGTGAGGAACGTCGACGCTCCGGGCATAACCAACAGCACCATCATTGAGGCCTCAACGGACAACACTGCCGAGCTTTCGACAGACGGCAGCGCGAACGCCGAGACAGGAGGGAACAGAGCCGAGGGAGGTGAGGGGACGGCGACGATTGGCACGGGAAGAGCCGTTTCGACCGCAGAGATTGTGAACGTCGTCAACACGAATATCTTCAACTCTGACGGTCTCGTTCTCTTTTTGAACCCCGCGCAAGCCGAAGGTTTGGATCTGCGTGAGTTTGATCTCTCGTACTTTTTCGATGAGGGTCCCGGAGGAAGCCCGACAGGTCTCGGCTGCACCATCCTCACGTGTCTCAATAGTTCCGCTCTGCAGGTCTTGAATACAAACACTGCAACAGTCACAAACAAAGTCTTCGTTCGCGCCTCAACAGGCGGGAACCATGCCACCTCGACCGCAACAGGGGATGTTGTTATCGAAACAGGCGATGCGTATGCCGCGGCAAACGTCCTCAACATGGTGAACACCAACTTCATCAACTCGAGCTACCTCCTCGTTTCCTTCAGCACTTTTGGCGATCTGAACAATGACATCGTGTTTCCAAGCGCCTCGTTCTTCAATGAACTCCTCGCGAGCGGCTCTTCGCTTCCCGAGCTCAATTCGAGCTCCTTTATCGTCGACAACAACAACCACGAGAACTTCTTTGGGACTACGACGGCGACCGCGATAACGGGAGAGAATGTTGCAAGCACAACTATCCCCGTGGATGGAAGCGCCACTACAACATTCAACGGCCATGGGGAGATTTTTACCGGACGTGCGTTCAGCGCCTCCAACAGTTTCACTTCCGCGAACCAGACGAGAGTCGGGGGCGCTTCAGTCCTCTTCTCGTTCCGCGTCTGGGGTACATGGAGCGGGAATATCCGCGGGTTGCCGTCGAACATGACGTGGCGAGCAAACAGAGAGAGTGATGGCGGAAGCTGGCTCATTGAGATCATGTCGACCGGCAGGTCTCGCAGCTCTGGCGGGATGATCGGCGAGTACAACTCGTCGGCATTTCTCGCTTCCTCTACCAACCATGCATTCGTGCAGACCGACGTTGAGGTGTTGGCGGAAACGGGGCGGAACATAGGAGAGGTGGAAAATGGCATCGCGACGGTCGCGACAGGAGATGCGTACGCGGCTGCCAACACGGTGAACCTAGTAAACACCAACATCGTGAACCGCAACTGGGTCTTTGGAGTCTTCAACATCTTCGGCGACTGGAATGGCGACATCACCTTTGGCGGCTTCAATCCCGACCTTCTCCTTGAGGCGGCGGCGGATCCGACCTCCATGGTATCCGATACAGACGTGACGTACAACTTCACCGTGCGCAACGACGGGGAGGTGGATGCGAGCAATGTCATCTTGAACACACAGTACGACAAGAACTTACTCTCGTTCTCTCAAGGGACAACGGGAAGCACCCAAATGAGCACGGGTACAAGCTGGGACCTCGGGACTCTTGCACCCGGCGCCTCGCGCGTTGTGACGGCAACATTGCGCGCGCGAGTTTCTGGTGTGCCCGCGGGAGTTTCCGTTTCGATACCGCTTACCGCGACTGTCTCGAGCGCCGAACGAGACCAGAACAATACCAATAACACGGGGCAGGTGACTATTTCGGTTTCCGGCTCGAGTTCGGGGAGCGGTGGCTCCGGTGGCGATCCTTCCCCCAGTCCCTCACCGGATCCCATACCCAGCCCCGCCCCTAGTCCCTCACCAAGTCCTTCTCCAAGTCCATCTCCTGGCGGTGGCGGCGGTGGCGGCGGTGGCGGCGGAAGCTCCGGCTCCGGTGGCGGAGGCGGTGGCAGCCCTTCGACAAGCTCAGGGTCTTCGAGCGGAGGAGGCG
>CAYRQI010000048.1:0-5343 GCA_964426425.1 uncultured Candidatus Saccharibacteria bacterium
CCGATGCATCGCTCCCGCTCTGCACAGGTTCGAATTGCGACGAAGATTGGTTGCGCGCATCCATCAATGCGTCAACGTCACTGAATGATTTCATCAGCTCTGCCTCTGCATCGCGCACCGTGGAGGAATTGAATTCTTCCTGCGCGCCACCTCCCAGATGGAGCAGCTCTCCTCCGCGCTGTATGCTCCTGAAAAAGAAGAACGCCCATCCGACGAGCAGTATCAATACGATGGAAATCGCAATTCCTCCGGCAATTGCCTTCTTCTCGTCCTTCGGCTTGTCTTTTAGACTATCGACTGCTTTTTGTATGACCATACTCAACTCGAGAGCACGACGACCTCGTTTTCTTTGCCGACGACGTCGCGGGGTTTTAGCGTGAGTTTTTCGACGGGCTCTGCCTCTTCGCCAGCATCCTTAAGGAATTGTTTTAGCGACTTCTCGTCGTACAAGACCGGTATCACGATTCTTGCTTCGAGCTTCACGGCGAGTTTTTGCGCCTCTGCCGGCGAGAGCGCGCCATTCCCACCAATGGGGATGATGAGAATATCTGGCGCGTCCATCTCCAGAACCTCTGGTGGAAGATCTATATCGCCCAAAGCGCCGAGATACATAATCGAGAGCCCATCGAAATGAACGGAGTACACCGTATTCGTGCGCGCTGTGCCGCTGTATGTGGAGCTCGACAGGAAACCTGTCGCCGTGATATCCATTACCTCATACTCGCCGGGCCCTGAAATCACGAATGGCCGCTTTTCACCGCGCCCCGCTTCCGCGGCACCACTCATGTCGGGATGATTGAGTGAGATGAATGCAACATCAGCGCCGAAATTCGTCGGTTTGAAGTTTGTAGACTTCTTAGATACGGGTCCGAACACGACAGTCGTTTCTCCCGCCGAAGCGCGGATACATGCGCCATCGTGATACGTAAGTATCATTCGCAAATTATACCCGCAACGAACATTTTTGCATATTCGCTAAGGCCTCAAAGGAGCTTGCGCGGCGAAGGTGCCTCATATATATTGAGTGAGCCTTCGGGCATTTAACAAATTAGCAGAAGCGCTCGCGTAGAGCTTCCCTGCAGATTGTCACGGTAGCGTAGGCAGGATAGTCCGGGCGTTGACAAGCATGAGTCTCACAACAGTTGAAGAGAAGAGGATCGTCGCAAACGAAGGAGGCGAGACTGAATCAGCTCCAAAAAAGGAGGGGCCGATGGAGGAACTTTTGAATGCCGTTGGTAAGCCGCCTGCCGTTGACGACATGGTCGAGGGCCCCGTTGTTGCAATCGGCCGTGCCCGCGTATTCGTTGATTTACACCCCTTCGGCACCGGCATCATCTATGGCCGCGAGTATCTCTCGGCGCGCGAAGCGCTCAAGAACGTTAACATCGGCGACATTATCACGGCAAAGGTGGTCGGAGAGGACAACGATGAGGGATACATCGAGCTTTCGCTTCGCGAGGCAAGGCAGGCCTTGATCTGGAACGAAGCAGAAATGGCGATGCAGAAGAAGATACTCTTCGAACTTCCGGTCAGCGAAGCGAACAAGGGAGGCCTCATCATTCAATGGAATGGCTTGCAGGGTTTTCTCCCTGCCTCGCAACTTTCGCCAGCGCATTACCCGCGCGTGCCGGATGGCGACAAAGATAAGATATTTGGGGAACTGAAGAAACTCGTCGGCACGAAACTCGAGGTGATAATCATCGCCGCATCTCCCAAGGAGAACAAACTCATCTTCGCGGAAAAAGGCGCGGGCGGAAGCGAGCGCGCATCGCTCGTGGAGAAATACCACGTGGGTGACGTCGTTGAGGGAATCGTCACCGGCGCGACGGAATTCGGTGTCTTCGTAAAGCTCGAAGAGGGATTAGAGGGACTCGTGCATATTTCTGAAATGGATTGGGCACTCGTCGAGAACCCGAAGACGCGATACAAGATAGGCGAGAGCGTGAAGGTGAAGATTATCGAGATCAAGGACGACAAAGTCTCGCTCTCGATCAAAGCCTTGACCGAAGATCCGTGGAAGGCGGCCGCCGCGAAGTATCGCAAAGACCAAAAGGTGGATGCCGTCATCATCAAGTACAATAAGCACGGCGCGCTCGCCTCGATCGAAGAGGGCGTTGCGGGGCTTGTGCACATTTCAGAATTTGCAAATGAAGAAGACCTCCGCTCGAAATTGGAGCTCGGCAAAGTCTATCCATTCACCATCACGTTCTTCGAGCCCAAGGATCGCCGGATGACTCTCAAGCCCGCCGGATAACAGTTGCCAGTATCAGTTTTCAGTATCAGTAAAAAACGACACGACTGATTTTTCTATTGCTGACCACTGACAACTGAGACTAGTTAAACTGGTTCATCGCCTTCTCGCGGCCTTCGCGCACGATCGTTTCGAGCGCGTGCACAACACGTTTGAAAACCGGCTTCATTGCGGCAAGCTCGTGCGCACGAAACTTTGTGAGAATGAAATTGTTGACCACTTTCTTCCCCTTCGGTTTCCGCAGAGCGCCTGAGACAGTCGAAGGAGAGACGCCGATACGCACGCGCGTAAATTTTTGCGTCTTCACCGCGCGTATGACGGACTCGAGCCCCTTGTGCCCCCCGCTTCCACGATCAAACGATACCTTTATCTTACCGAGTGGCAGGTCTAAATCGTCATGAACGACGATCATTCGCTCGGCGGCCTTTTGATTTTTGACGTATTGTGCGACAGCGTAGCCGGATTTGTTCATAAAAGTGTCGGGAAGTACCAGAGCAACCGCAATTTTTCCGACCATGCCGCTACCCGTTGTAGCTTTTTTCGCTTTGTCCTGCTTGAAACCATTCAATTGTGCGGCTCTCGCGAAAAATTCAACCGCCATGCGGCCACAATTGTGCCGCGTTGATTCATATTCTTCTCCCGGATTGCCCAAACCGACGATAATCCATGCCATTCGGCACAGCATATCATGATGGTGATGCCAATTTTCAATGTTCAATTCTCAATTTTCAATAAATTCCCAAGTTTCAATGAATAAAACGTCGGTTTATTTGAAAATTGGAAAATGATAATTGAAAATTTGCGACGCGCAACATGCGTCGCTTGGTGTCAACGCACCTTGCACAGTAAAATGCCGCGATGGAACGTCCTGTGGTGGAGGGAAACGCATCATGGACCCCGTTAGAGAATGTTTTTCACTCCAAAAATCATCGCTCTCACCGAATATGAGCGACGATCATACCAAAACGGCAAGCGCAGGACCGTTCTCTAACGGGGCAGGCGCTCAAAAGACGAATTCACAGGACTCGCTCCTTGGCTACATGGTTGTCGCGCTTGGGCTAGCTCTCTTCATTCGCTTCTTCATCGCCGCACCGTACGTCGTTTCGGGCGCCTCGATGGATCCAAGCTTCGAAGATTTTCACTATCTCATCATCGATCGCATCTCGTACGATCTGGGAGACCCGCAGCGGGGCGATGTCATCGTCTTCAACCTCCCGCAAGAAGGCGGCCGCTCGCTCATCAAGCGCGTCATTGGCCTTCCTCAAGAAACGGTGATTCTCAAAGGCCAACGTGTCACCATCGTGAATGAAAAACATCCCGAAGGATTTACGCTAGATGAACCGTATCTCGATCCGAAAAACCTTGATGGCAGAAACGAGATGCGCGTAGAGCTCGGGGAGAACGAATATTTTGTGCTTGGCGACAACCGGCGCGTCTCGTCCGATTCGCGTCTCTGGGGAACGCTCGCGCGTGAGAACATTGTTGGCCGCGCGTTCATTCGTCTCTACCCCCTCGACAAAATCTCACTGTTTCCGGGAGAAGCGCAGTATTCAGAATAGTTGTCAGTATCAGTGGTCAGTAATCAGATGAATCATGTCCCTTATCTTTAGAATCACTGACACTAAAAACTGAAAACTGATACTTGATATTATGTTGCGCTTGAAAGACACACGGTATCAAAACACGGCATCTTTCCTCCAGTCCGCTATAGCAATTGCAGAATATTTCGGATTCACGCCGCTTGAAGAAGCCGCCCCCAGAGATCCAACACAGGTCCGGGAGATCCGTCGACGCGTTCGCGGGAGCGAACGATATATCTCCTTCGCCCGCAAAGAGGAACGCGTGCTCGCGGTCGCTGCGCGGCGTCTTGCACTCCTTGCCCGTACACCCCCCGAATCATTGCTCCTCTGGCGCATCGGCAATGATGCCAAGGCGGCCATACCCGTCGCCTCTCTCGAGCTGCACATCGTCGGCACGCAATCAGCGATCGCGGAAGCACTCCTCATCGTTATAGCAAACGCGATCGCGCGCGAAGCAGGCTTGGGAGAGCGCATTCTCTCGATCAACAACATTGGCTCTCTCGAATCGTCAGGACGGTTCGTGCGTGACATCGCGAGCTTCTTGCGTAAGCACATCGAATCGATCTCCGCAACGCTGCGACCGCGCGCCGCGACCGATCCCTTGGGAACGCTCGTCTCGCTCATAGAGCGCGGTCACCCCGCGATCTCGCGCTCGCCGCAAGCGATGGAGTATCTGACCGAAGAAGAACGAAGGCGGTTTTGGGAACTTCTTGAATACATCGAAATGGTTGGGCTATCCTACGAGCTCTCCCCAACGGTCCTCGGGAGCCGTGATTGCTGGGCACACACGCTCTTTCAAATATCGGTGATCGACGCGACAAGCGGTTCACGCATACCCATAGCGTTCGGCGGACGCTATGACCCGCTCGCATCGCGATTTGCCGCCGCGGCGCTTCCTGCCGTGATGATTTCTATTACCTGCGAATTGCGAGGGAGAACACGTGTGAAGCGCGAACAAACTCCTCCTCCCAGTATCTACTTCGCGCATCTCGGCCCGGAGGCGCGCCGACGCGCACTTCCCGTCTTGGAGCGCTTGCGTGAAGCTGGTATCCCTGTGCGGCACGGCCTCTACCACGAACGTATCGGCGAGCAAATGGCGGCGGCGCGAAAGCTGGCCTCCCCCTACATCCTCATCATGGGACACAAAGAAGCTGTCGAAGGAACGATTCTCGTGCGAGAGGTCGCAACGAATTCCCAAGATGCAATTTCCATTCCCGATCTCACCGGATACCTGCGACGCAGGCGATTCGCCGCCGCACTCTAGCCGTAGAAGTTGAGATACAATCGAGTGCAACCTCACCAGAAAACCAAGATGTAACAGATAGAGCTCGTCTCAAAAATAATGGCGGCAAGAGTGTATTCCAACCGAGGCGGTCTATACACGGCGAAACCGAGCCGTTCGCTGCAGCGCGGGAATACAGCCGCAGCAGCCAAGCTATCTTATATTGTATTCGTGGGGTTATTTTTTGAGATGGGCTCTAGCCTCTACGCCACGTCAATAGAATTGCAAAG
>CAYRQI010000048.1:5353-5940 GCA_964426425.1 uncultured Candidatus Saccharibacteria bacterium
GCGGTATGTTGGAGAATCGGAAAACACGAACCTACATCGCCTGAACCCCGCTCGTGCCGCAGAGTTTGCAGTTATTCTTATGTGTGACGATCTCGTATACGGCCGCAAGACCTACGAGAAGGTACACGAGCCACTCTACCGGTGGCCATGCACCGAGGAGCAGTTGTACAACATTCCAATTGCCTCCCACGAATCCACCAAGTCCGACCAAGCCCCAGTTTAGGCCGCCGACAATGATGAGGATCCAAGAAGCCATGTGTAATCCTTTCATACTCTCCCCAAAAGAATTTTTATAAATTCGACCACTACCTCAACAGTATGACTCCTCTATAAGAAACGCGCTACTGCCTGCTTGCCTATATGTTACGCATACCCATTGAGTGTAGGCCGCTGCTATCGCAGCGGCCTACCTCTTTTTCGCTAACCACCCTAGTTCAGAACACCCTTTATCCTTCTTGATCAGTTCGGTTCGGGAGGACCCTGCTCTGATTCAGAGAGGCCCTGACCTAGAAAAAAAGTCGGATTCTGATTCTGTTCATTACGTTGGTACTCGTCGCTGTGCTGTTTGCGTTCCCCGTGATAATCGT
>CAYRQI010000049.1:0-5351 GCA_964426425.1 uncultured Candidatus Saccharibacteria bacterium
GCATTTTCTCCAGATTAGCATTTCCTAAGCTAGTCTAGAGCCTTTGTCTAATAAAAAAACACTCTGGGGGGTAATTAGGGCGAAACGTAACCAAAACAGATGCTGATAAAGAGCTTGAATAGGTTGTCGGTGCGACGATTGAATCGATACTCCACTTCCTTAAGATACATCGGGAAGTGATATTTGAAAACTCCTCGGTAATTGTCAGAAAACCTTCGATACCGTTAATATGATTCTTGCCGCGAGGCAAATGCTTTGCCGTGATTCAGGTGGTAATGCTTGCCGAGATGCTTGAGAGGTTGTAGCTTCTGGACCTTGCCATCGCGCTCCAAGAGCCCAAACATGATGTTTTTGCCGGCCGCTCCTCGTCCCCGTTTTCTCTTGCATCTGCCAACAAAGTAGCTTCCTTCCATTTCCGCCTCGCCATTCAGTCTACCGCCTTCAAGCTCGGCCACGCGGCACATCGCTTCTCGAAGCTTCTGATAAACGCGCGTAATCGTCTTTGTCAAGTCCCACATCGGAGGAGAGACGATAGGCCGGTTGCTGCTGGCAGAATCCCTGAACGATAGCTATCGTAATCCACGGTCGTTTCAAGGATTTCTGTTTTCACAGATCTTGTGACAGCACCGGATGCAACTGTAACCGCGACTCGTCTGGGATACCTTGAACGAACCACAGAATACACACTTCCGATCCTTCAAAAAGAAGGCCGTGCACCCCAAAACGTTCTTTCGTCCTTGTGCCATATGGATATTTTAGTTCCCCATGGTTACGAAACATACTATGTACCACATTCTATTATGTCGCCTCACAGTCAATTTCCGCCCATACGCTGTAGCGCGAGCCGTGATTTCTGCCCAATCGTGCCTCCCATGAATCAATCGGCATCAACATACGAAATCCGCCAATAAAGTGAATTGAACCATTAATACAGGTCATAAAATTCCTGTCCATATAGATGTATGTATGTCCGTTACCTGAAATTGTCGGATTTAGAATTTCGGGCTGAACAACATATGGGCCGCGTTTTCGCATCTGCACGCGGAGTTCGCGTCGAAATTCGGTATCCGTCAGAGATCCGTGAAGATGCCCATAGCAGCCGTACGCGTTCCTCATTGGCTTAAAGCGCAAAATACTGCTGCCCGCCTCAACCATATCGGGGTTTACGCCAAGCGACTTGATACCAGCGGTAAATGTCGGAGAGAGTCGTCGACCCGATGCAAAAGTCGCGAACGCTTTCTTTTTCCGAAGATGTTGCTGAAATTCTGGAGTGTATATGTCCGTATCGCTTTCAACAGAAATAGCCATGCGAATTAACGGCATGTACGCTTTCGTGTCATTGATACGGCGCGGATCACTCATAGACCAATCCGGATTGTCAACATTGAACGTGAGAGAATGCTCCTTGATAATGCGTCGCAACCGCGAATCCAAAAGCAAGGAAGACTCTGCGGGTCCACCTGGATTTCTAAGCCTTGATACAGGATCCGATGCCCGTACAAATAGCAAATAATCGCACTTACCGTCGTTGCGCGCGATATATTCCCGGAACTCGCGAGGTCCAAAGTAACGATCGAATCCCGTAATCTCACGAACTTTTTCGTCGGAAAGAGCGGGCCATTCGCCTTCTCGTCCGAACTCTACGCCAAGCATGGCTTCGTATTTACCCTCCGTGCATGCAAGAAGTGCTACAGGCCTGTCATATGCGCGCCGAATGTCTGCGAGAGCTGCTCTCCAACCAGTTCTGAACCGGCTTGTACCGTTTTTCTCAAATACTGATTCGAAAATATGGTACATCGCGATTGAGTTTTCTATCTCGAATATCTTCCGGCGCAGCAACTCTTTTACCTCGCTTTAATGCATGGATGCTGCTTCTTGTAAAAACGAATCGTCCAGTCCTGACATATCGATCTGAACGGCAAAATTGTTTGGGGTTCCGTCCACTCGAGTAGCAAATCGAAAATCGCTTTCCCATTCATGATTGCGCGCAACAAGAGTGGAAAACGATTGATTATATTCGTCATATAGTTCTGAGAGCGCAAAGATAACCACGGGGGATACGCGATACGATATTCCGGCGCGATAAGAAATGGAGCCAGAGATGAACAAATGTTCTCCTTTGTTACGATGGCACCGATCATGCCGGACACTTTTTAAGGTGTGAGCACCTCACGCATGTAGTCGTCCATGCTAAAAAAACCTTTCTTCCCAACCAGCCATTCCGCTGCTTTCACCGCACCGAGAGCGTAGCCATCTCTGCTTCGTGCCTCGTGAGTAATGAGAATTCTGTCGGCCGCCGAATCAAAACCAATCGTGTGACCAAAGTTGACTGGCCCGCCGCGGACCGAAGAAAAATGTATCTCATGATCTGCGCGCTTGCGGTCAAGTCGATCTTCCACAATCGACCGTTTGCGCCCTATTGCATCGAGCAAGATAGCTTCGAGTACCCTTGCGGTGCCGGATGGACTATCAACTTTCCTCGCGTGATGAATCTCGTGCCCCCACACATCGTATTCCTCAAAAGAATCCATAAGTCGCGCCGCCTCGGCAACAATGCGGTAATACAAATGCACACCGATGGAGAAATTCGAGGAATGCAGAAACCCTATCTTCCTTCCGACAAGCGCGCGAATTTTTTCTTGGTTGTTCTGCCATCCGGTCGTGCCAACAAGGAGGGGAATTCTTGCCCTTACTGCTGCATTCGTCGAATCGAATATACCCACTGCGCTTGAAAAATCAATCACGATGTCCGATCCATCAAGAGATTTTGGGTTGATTGATCGCGCGGTCGCCTCCACAGCAGTACGATCAATAATCGCCGAAATTACGTGTCCTCTCGCCTGTGCCACATCGGCTACTTTGCGGCCCATACTTCCATAGCCAATAAGGGTTACCTTCATATTTTTCCATAAAACTACCGAGTAAGATCGTTGTCAAGAAATCAGGGTTGCAAAAAGATCGCCTATCGTTTCCGCTCGTCGAATCATCTTGAAATCTCTATCGCGCGTCATAAGGAATTCAGCGGACCGCAATTTACCATTATAGTTGAACCCCATCGCGTGCCCGTGCGCACCCGCATCGTGTATCACGACAATGTCATCTACATCAAGCCGCGGCAATATGCGCTGAATTGCAAATTTATCGTTATTTTCGCAGAGCGAACCAACAACATCGTACGCCTTATCTGCCAGCAGATCTTCTTTGCCAAGAACAGTTATGTGGTGATACGCGCCATACATACCAGGCCGCATTAAGTTGGCCATAGTTGCATCGAGGCCGGCATACGTTCGGTACGTTTCCTTAAGATGTCGTACGCGCGCTATGAGATAGCCATGCGGACCTGTGATGTAACGGCCGCATTCCATCGCAAGTCTTGCTGGGGACATGGTACATTCTTCATAGAGCTCACGGATGCCAGCTCCGATAACGCCGAGATCTACGGGTGGATCGTTGGGATGGTAGGGAATTCCTAATCCTCCACCAATATTAATACGCTCTATCTCCACGCCGCTCCTCACGCGAATTTGTTGCACAAGAGTAAAAAGCATTCGAGCAGTCTCGACAAAATACGAAGCATTCCTTTCATTGGAAGCAATCATAGCGTGCAAACCAAAGCGACCTATTCCCATCTCTCTCGCGCGCCTATACCCTTCGAATAGTTGTTCGAGCGTCATCCCAAATTTTGATTCCTCCGGTTTACCAATGATTGCATTCCCATCCCTGGTTGGTCCCGGGTTGTATCGAAAGGAAATGAATCCAGGCAAACCAATGTGTTTCTCGATGTATTCCAAGTGGTCAAGCGCATCGAGGTTGATCCATACACCCATTTTTTTCGCCCTTGCGAACTCTTCGATGGGAGTATCATTGGATGTAAACATGACATTTTCCCCTGTGACACCAACGCGTTCAGAAAGCAGGAGTTCGGGTAGCGAACTACAGTCTGTGCCGCATCCCTCTTCTTTGAGAATACGTAGTATGTGTGGATTCGGCGTAGCTTTTACTGCGAAATATTCCTTGAATCCCTCGTTCCATGAAAATGCATTTATCAATTGGCGCGCCGCGGCGCGTATTCCCATTTCGTCATAAATATAAAACGGCGTATGATGGCGGGCTGAAAGTGCTTCGATCTCCACCTTAGTGAATGGTGCTTTTTTTGTCATGGTTCAAGACTAGATAAGCACACAATTCAGTGTGTTGTTTTTCAGCCTGACAATGCAAGAATTGTAGCGCTCATTCACAGAAAAGCTATGCACAGCACGAGTATTGACGGGTGTTATCGGTAGCATAGAGGTCATTCTTCTGGTGGTTGAAGCGGCTATCTTTTCTCGGACGATACGACACAAACGATCCACCGTATTGCGGTTGAGACCGCTTGTTTTCGCGATGTGCGGCTGTGAGATCGAGAGCAAAAAGGCAGACAAACTCCCTGAAGTTCTTCTCAGACTTTGAATATCGAAATGCAAAGGTCGGCACACGCTGAACACACCAAGGAATAACGGGATAACGGGGATAACGGGGACATAGGATAACGGGGACAGGCACAGTTAATTGTTGGAGCGGGGATAACGGGGACAGGGATAACGGGGACAGGCACAGTTAATTGTTGAATAGCGTGGTATGATATTTGCATGGTGCGTGTCGCCCGAGTAGATGTTGGTAACCACCCATATCATGTTCTCAACCGCGCGGTCGGCAGATTTACGATCTTCGACGTGGACGAGGACTACCGATGCTTCGTTGATCTTCTCCGTGAAGCAAAGGAGATGACCGACATGCGTATACTCGCGTACGCCCTCATGCCGAACCATTGGCACCTCCTCCTTTATCCTGAGAACGATGGCGACATGAGTACTTTCATGCATTGGCTTACCAACGCGCACACACGCAGGGTCCACGCCCTCACAGAAACCGTTGGCACCGGCCCCCTCTACCAGGGCCGATACAAGTCGTTCATGGCAAAGACTGACGATCACCTCTTAACGGTGCTAAAATACATCGAGCGCAACCCGGTGAGAGCACGGTTGGTGCGGCAAGCCGAGGAGTGGCCGTGGGGAAGTGCATGGCTCCGACTGCATGGCACACCGAAGCAAAAAGAAATCCTTTTCGAGTCTCCTGTTGCGTTACCTCGCAACTATCGCTCGTGGATCAATACGCCAGATTCTGAGAAGGATCTTGAGTCGCTTCGGGAGTCGGTAAACCGAGGAAAGCCCTACGGGAGCGCACGCTGGGTTGAGCAGATGGTCGAGAAACACCAGCTCGTTTCTACAATGCGGAAACCAGGTCGACCTGCGGGGAGTTAGATTATGCCACAATATGATGAGAACAACGGTGCCTGTCCCCGTATCCCTTGA
>CAYRQI010000050.1:0-5119 GCA_964426425.1 uncultured Candidatus Saccharibacteria bacterium
GTGGAGGAGACCCGGGCGTCACCTCTGCCGGAGGAGGCGGAGGAGGAGGTGGGGAAGGCGGGCCCGTTGGTCAGGTAGGCGGTGCCGTCACCTCTCAACCTGAATTTATTGGAGGGGCCGAGGCAGTGCCGGGTGCACCCAACGCGGGCGGTGGTAGGAGGGCTGCCGACGTAATCAGCGTACTCATTTTTTCCATCGTGGCGTCTCTTCAGAGCGCATTCCTATTCCACCTTTTGTGTAGGCGTGACCTACCTGTCACTTGACCAAAAATAGTTGGCTTGACACCCGTGAATAAGTTCAGATACATTTGGCACTCCTCTAACGAGTAGAGGGATGAGGCACTTCATCATCTTTCGGTCGCCAAGGACTGGTTGTGGCTGTACGAGCGGCATGAGATTAGCTGCTATGCGCAACCAACAGGAGGCAGAAGGTTACGAATACTCATCGAGGTTGCTCCCTACGTCCCATCAGTCACTCGGCATGCCCGCTCCTTTGCAGTACTATGTGAAGGCATTACCAACGCGAGAGTGCCAAATGTACTGGACGCGTACACGAGCTTCCAGCTTCGAGAAAAATGCAATAGTATGAATGTCTCGCAGCTCGTACCTCGTAGCCCGAAGCTTGCCTAGATATGCCTGACTTCTCAACATTCGAAAAGCGAATCAAATATGTGTTTAAGAATCGAGCGCTGCTTGAGCAGGCATTCACGCACCGCTCGTATTTGAATGAGAATCGTGGGTTCGGCCGCGAGCACAATGAGCGACTGGAGTTCTTAGGTGATGCCGTTCTCGAGCTTGTCGTGACGGAGTTTCTCTACAAAAAATATGCCGACAAACAGGAGGGCGAGCTCACGGCGTATCGCGCGGCTCTTGTGAATACGCAGAGCATTTCGGATGCCGCGACGAAGCTTGGCATGAACGACTATATGCTTCTCTCACGTGGAGAGGCGAAGGATACCGGTCGCGCGCGGCAGATAATCTTGGCAAATGCATTCGAGGCGCTTATCGGTGCTTTGTACCTCGATCAAGGGTATGAAGCTGCGCAGTCGTTCATAGCCGCACAGCTTTTTCAGAAGATTGACGAGGTGATTGCAAAGCGACTCTGGCAAGACGCGAAGAGCCGCTTGCAGGAGATCGCGCAAGAGCTCGTCGCAATAACACCCACTTACGAGCTCGTGAGCCAAGCTGGCCCCGATCATGATAAGCGCTTTGTAGTTGCTGCGCGAATCGGCGAGGAGCGTCTCGCGATGGGCGAGGGCCGTTCGAAACAAGAAGCCGAGCAAGACGCTGCGCAGAAGGCACTTTCTGCAAGAGGGTGGTGACGGCACATTGATTAATGTTATCATTTAACAGTATGCATATTGAGAGACCCGAGAAGAATCAAGAATCAGAAAAATCTTCACTGGGTACCGATTTTGAGGGAGGAGTGGTCCGAAGAGCACGCGAGCTGGCAGATGCTGTCGAAAAAGGCGGAACCACGCCTACGAAGATCTTGGAAGGTATTCATGATGCTCAACATGAGGCAGCGCAGGCGGCGGGACAAGTACTCATGCAGGCCGTAATACTGGCAGTGCAAGAGGTGTTTGAGAAGAACCAAACTCCTACCAAAGACGACATCAATGCAGCAGTTCTCAACTCGATGCAGGATGTGATAAATAGTCATTTTTCCTTGGTGCGTTTGCGTCAACGTCCTATTTCAGAAACAAATTAATATACTGAACAACGTCGCGCACGGGGTATAATAAGCCCCGATGTATCTCAAGTCGATTGAGCTTTCGGGCTTTAAATCGTTCGGCAAAAAGACCGAACTTGTGTTCGGCTCGCCCATTGTCGCGGTCGTGGGGCCGAATGGGAGCGGGAAGTGCGTGACGGGGGATACGTTGCTTGTGCGGAAGAAAAAGCGATTCAACAGTTCTTCCTATAGGTTGGAAGAAGTCGCGATCCGAGACGTCAAACCGGGTGATGAGATATCAACACTCGAGGAAAAGTCGGGCCGTCTCATTTTTTCCCGTGTGAAGGGGAAAGCGGATATGGGCGTGCGTGAGGTGTTCAAAATCACAACGGTGCTGGGCAAGGAAATCCGCGCGACCGCAAACCACCCCTTTCTTTGCACGGTGGCGAAATCACCGGGCCGCGTTGCAATCTTTATTGACGGGGCGAATCTCGAGGCAAGCGCGCGGCATATGGACGCGCGTGTCGATTTCGCGAAACTCTTAGCTTGTTTTCCGGGCGCAAAAGCGCGGTACTATCAGGCAGATTTCGCGCATGCCGGCCAAGGAAGGTTTTTCTCCAAGCTGAAGAATCTTGGATATGTTTTGGTGACAAAGCCGGTCAAAGTCATCTACGGCCATGACGGATCGGAAGACCGCAAAGCGAACTTTGATGTGGAGATTTCAGTGGATGCGAGTGTATCGCGAGATTCGTTTGATTGCGCAGTTATTTTTTCAGGCGACTCTGATTTCGCATATCTCGCGGATACGCTGCGTGCGCACGGGAAAACAGTGGTCGTCATATCGGCATATCGTGCGACTGGGAGGGAATTACGCGCCGCAAGCAGCTTGTTCTTTTCGCTCGCTGATATGCCGTTCGTTCGATTCTCAAGCGCGTATGCAAAAGGCCCCCGAAGGGGCCATCACGACCGGCTTTTAGGGCCGGCGATGCCCATTTTCGAGCAGGTACAGCCTTTTGTCAAGCGTGGAATGTGGACACATGCATCTGAACTCAAAGAAGGAGAGTTGGTCGCCACCGTGGGCGCAAACGGGAAGACGCAGTGCGAGAGAATTGTCTCAATCGTGCCGTATGAAGAGGAACGAGTGTACGACGTAGAGATCGAGCATACGCATAATTTCGTGGCGAATCAGATTATAACCCACAATAGTAATGTGGCTGAAGCATTCCGGTTTGTCCTCGGCGAACAGTCGATGAAGAGTTTGCGTAGCAAAAAGGGCGAGGACCTCATTTGGGGCGGCTCACCTTCGATGCCGCGCATGAATCGTGCGTCGGTGAAGGTCGTCTTCGACAACACGAAGCGGCTTTTGGACATCGACTTTGTCGAAGTTGTGATCGAGCGCGTCGTGCATCGCGATGGGCAGAATGAGTACCTCTTGAACGGAACACAGGTGCGCCTGAAAGATGTCATCCGCCTTCTCGCGGGAGCAAACATCGGCGGCTCCGGCTATCAGATTATCTCGCAGGGTGAAGCGGATAGGATACTGAATGCCTCTCCGCGAGAGAGGCGCGAAATGGTGGAAGACGCGCTCGGCCTCAAGCTCTACCAGCACAAGAAAGTCGAGAGTGAAAGAAAGCTCGAAGAGACGGGGGTGAATATCGACAAAACCAAGTCGCTCCGCAGAGAGCTCGCGCCGCATCTCACGTTCTTGCGGCAACAGGTGGAAAAGATCGAGAAAGCGCGCGAAATGAAAGCGGCGCTTGCGGAGAAGCTGAACGACTATCTCGTGCGCGAACACGCGTGGATATCGCAGGAAGAAGCCCGCCTTAAGGAGGAGGAGCACGCGCTTGCCTCCGAGCTCAAGAGACTCTCCGAATCAGTATCCGAGGCGCGCTCTGCCGGCAGGGGTAGAGGAGATGGCGCACTCGCCGAGCTGGAACGTAAGCTCTCCGAGCGCGAGTTGAAGCTTGCAGATGCGCGTCGCGAGAGCGAGCGGATCTCGCGCGAGCTCGGGCGGGCGGAAGGAGCGCTCGAGGCAAACACGGTGACCGTGGAGGCAATCGTTCCAGTACCGCACGTGCGGAACTTTGCGCGAGAGCTCTATGCATCGGTTGCAGAACTTGAGCGCGTGGATGACATTTCGCGCGTACGAAGTGTCTTGTCCGACATCCGGAGCCGTATCAAGTCGTTCATCGAGGGGCTCTCGGGAGTAGCGCCGGTCACCAGTGAGGAAGCGCGACAACAAGTGAGGATGCTTACAGAATCCCTCGAACGCGTGCAAAAAGAAGAGGGCGCGCTCGAGGAAGAGCTAGAAGATCTTCGGAAAAAGATCGCGCAGGCGCGCGAAGAGGGCTTCGCGGCAGAGCGCGATCTTGTGGGACTTGAGGCTTCGGTGCGGGAGGTACAGGGGAAGCTTCTTGCTGTGCAAGCTGCGCGGGAAAGTGTTGCCGCCTCTCGTCGGCGCTTCGAAGAGGAGGTGCGCGAGAACGTGGTACTTGTCGGTACAGGCATTCGTTCATGGGAGGAGACCACAATTCCCGCGGGCGCACTTTTGGAAGACAGAAGTGCGCAGGAAAAGCGGCGGCGCGAGATTGAGCGTCTCAAGATAAAGATAGAGGAGTCGGGGACGGGAAGCGGCGATAGAATCGTGCAGGAATTCAGGCAGATTAAAGAGCGCGACGAATTTCTGGCCAAAGAGTTGATCGATCTCGAGAAGTCGGCGGCGTCACTCAAAGACATTATCGCAGAATTGGATGAAATAATCGACGAACGTTTTCGCGAAGGACTGAAGAGTATCAACGAATCACTCGGGAATTTTTTCTTGAAGCTCTTTGGCGGTGGACACGCCAAGCTCTCGACCGAACAACCCCGCCTCCGCCAAAGCTTCGTGCCAAGGACCGTCCTTGACACGGCGGATAATGAGGATGCGGAAGAAGAGGAGATCGAAGAGGAGGAGGAACTGTACACGGGACTTTCAATTTCGGTCTCGCTTCCTCGTAAGAAGATACGCGGCTTGGAGGTACTCTCCGGCGGTGAGCGCGCGCTCACCTCAATCGCACTTATCTTCTCGATGTCGCAGGTAAATCCGCCGCCGTTCCTCATCCTTGACGAGACGGACGCTGCGCTCGATGAGGCAAATTCGAAACGCTACGCAGATATGATCGTGGAGCTTAGTAAGAAGAGCCAACTTATCGTCATCACGCACAATCGCGCGACGATGTCCGCGGCAGGGGAACTCTACGGCGTTACCATGGGGCAGGATGGGGTGTCTAAAATTCTTTCCGTTAAGTTGGAAGAAGCAGAAAGAGTCGCGAAGTAACAAACAGAAACTCGTGCCGTGGCTCATCGAGTACAACTTCACCCGATCACGCAAGGCGCTTGGATACCAAACGCCGCGGGAGTATTATTCAAAAGCTGCCAAAGTGTCACCGATGTGCTCATCTAGTGCAGA
>CAYRQI010000051.1:0-1648 GCA_964426425.1 uncultured Candidatus Saccharibacteria bacterium
GCGGGATCGAGGACGTGGGAGTATTATTCAAAAGCTGCCAAAGTGTCACCGATGTACTCATCTAGTGCAAAAAATTGACCACTGCGCGCATCCGTGCTATGTTTGCGTGCGATGGGATTTCTCCAGAGCGTGCTGCCCTACGTGCAGATCGTGCTTTCCATTCTCCTCATCGGAGCGATCGTGTTGCAGCGCACGGGAGCGAGTCTCGGGGGCGCCTTCGGAGCTGACAATTTCAGCTCCGGTTTCCACACCCGCCGCGGTTTGGAAAAGACGCTCTTCTATGCTACGATCTTCATGGCAATACTCTTCGTTTTGTCAGCAGTCGTAAATTTACTAATCAGCTAACGTCGCGCTCCTTTAAGAGAGCCCTGGCGCCGCGTGGGTAACGCGCTACCTGTATTACCGTTAGAAATGGAAGAAGATCTCAAAACAAAACTCTTGAGGCACCGGAGCGTGCCGCACCTCTCGCGCTTTGAGGAGACGTGGCGCACGCTCTCAAGAGGCGAGCAATTCTTTGTAGGCGTCCTTGCCGCTACACTGCTAGTGAGCACGCTTGCAATCTTCGCAGGCTTGAGCAGGGCAGCTTCGGTCGAAGTGCCGGCTCGCGGTGGAGAACTCACTGAAGGCGTCGTTGGAACAGCGCGTTTCATAAATCCGCTTCTTGCCGTTTCCGGGCCCGACCGCGACCTGACGGCGCTCGTCTACTCGGGCCTCATGCGCGCAACACCCGAAGGAAAATTCGTGCCCGATCTCGCCGATCACTACGACATTTCGGAAGATGGCAAAGTCTATACGTTCACGCTCCGCGAGGGACTCACCTTCCACGACGGAACGCTGATCTCTTCAGCCGACGTGCTCTTTACGATAGAGCGCGCGAAAGATCCCGCAGTGAAGAGCGCGCGGCGTGCGGATTGGGAAGGCGTTTCTGTTTCCGCGCCGGATCCGCGCACGATCGTGTTCACACTCCCGCATGCGTACGCTCCCTTCCTCGAAAATGCGACGCTCGGTATCCTCCCCAGAGCGCTATGGGAGAGCGTTTCGGCCGAGGATGTTCCCTTTCACGCCCTCAACACGCGCCCTGTCGGCAGCGGGCCTTTCCGATATGAAGATCTTGATACTAATTCTACCGGCTCCGTAACGCGCTATGAACTCTCGGCATTTGACGACTTCGCTCTCGGCAGGCCGCATCTCAAGAAATTCACCTTTCTCTTCTTCCAAAACGAGAAGGACCTGCTTGCAGCGTTCAATGAGGGACACGTCGAAAGCGTCGCGGGTGTTTCGCCTTCGGCCGTCAGAGAAATAACGCAACGGGACACGGCCATAACGCGCGCGACCTTGCCGCGCGTATTCGGCGTCTTTCTGAACCAGAACAAGAACGTCGCGTTCGCTGACGAGGCGGTACGCGCCGCCCTCAACACCGCTATCGACAAAGAGCGCGTTGCCACTGAGGTCTTGAAGGGATTCGGCGTGGTGCTTGACGGCCCCATACCGCCCGGACTTCTCGGCCCCTCGTCTCCGGCAACTCCAGCGCCTCTTGCCGCAATGGATAAGAAAGCGGAGAACGCCGCCAAATCGAAACACGCGGCAAAAGCGCGCGGCATCCTCTCGCAAGCGGGTTGGACTTTCGACGAAGAACACGGGGTCTGGG
>CAYRQI010000051.1:1658-4874 GCA_964426425.1 uncultured Candidatus Saccharibacteria bacterium
GGGTCTGGGAGAAGAAAAAAACTGTTCTCGAATTCACGCTCGCGACTGCCGACGAGCCGGAGCTCTCGGCAACCGCGGAGCTCCTCGCTGCCATGTGGCGCGATGCAGGCATCAGGGTAAACGTGCAGATATATTCCCTCTCGGAGCTGAACTCCGTCGTGCTTCGGCCACGAGATTATCAGGCTGTGCTTTTCGGAGAAGTCGTCGGCCGCTCGCTCGACCTCTTCGCCTTCTGGCACTCGTCGCAGAGAAACGATCCGGGCCTCAATCTCGCGCTCTACACGAACAGTAAGGCAGACACCTTGCTCACGCGCGCGCGAGAAACGACGAATGCCAGAGAGCGTTCAGAGCTATATGCAAATTTCCAAAAGCTCGTCGAGGACGACATACCCGCCGTCTTCCTCTATGCGCCTGAATTCATCTACCTCGTTCCCCTGGACCTCAAGGGTGTAGCGCTCGGAGCGCTCACCGACGCTTCGGAGCGTTTCCTGAACGCGCATGAGTGGTATAGGGACACGGAGCGCGTCTGGAATTTCTTTACGAATCAAATCTCCAAATAAATCCTATGCACCCATCAGATAACAACCAATCGCAATCGCGCGCGCCGTTTGCGCCGCCGCACACGCCCGCCTCGCCGGCAGGCAGGCGGCCGCGTGGCATGCCGCGCGGCGGCAGACGTCGAGCATTTTCGGCGCGGCCGCCGCGGCCGCGCGGCGGCCGCGTGCGCCTCGAGCATCGCGCCGGAAGCGCATCGCGCGCAGGCGCAGTCGTGATACCCGAGCCGAGCTTAGACAGCATACGCATCATCCCCTTGGGCGGCGTCGAAGAGATCGGCCGCAACATGACAGCCGTCGAATTCGGCCCCTCGAGCACGCTCGGGACAAGCGGCGACATCTTCATCTTCGACTGCGGCTTCCAGTTTCGCGAGGAGGAGACGCCGGGTGTCGACTACATTCTTCCCAACACGAGCTACCTCGAGGAACGACGCGACAAGATCCGCGGACTTTTCGTATCGCATGGTCACCTCGATCACATCGGCGGCATTCCTTATATCATCGATCGCATCGGAAACCCAACGATCTACACGCGCCGTCTCACGGGCATGATGATCAAAAAACGTCAGGAAGAGTTCGCGCAATCTGCGCAGGTGAATATCCGCGAAGTCGAGAATGACGAGACAATAAAGCTTGGAGCTGTAGCTGTGCGCTTTTTTTCGGTAACGCACACTGTGCCTGATTCGATGGGCATCATCTTGGAAACCCCGTGGGGCGACATCGTCTTCACGGGTGACATCAAGCTCGACCACGAAGGCGGCGTGCCAACCGAGGAGGAACATCAGGAATTTTCTATCTTCAAGAAACGCAACGTTCTTCTCCTCCTTATGGATTCGACGAATGTCTGGCAGCCCGGCTTTTCGATACCGGAATCGACCGTCTATCGCACGCTTGAGGGAATCATCAAAGATTCCAAAGGCCGCCTCATTATCGCGATGTTCGCATCACACTTGGAGCGCCTGATCCGCGTGATGCATTTCGCAGAAAAATACGGGAAGAAGGTCGTTATCGATGGCCGCTCGATGCGCACGAACATCGAGATCGCGCGTGAGCTGGGGCTCATCAAATATCGCGATGAGACCGTCATCAACGTCGAGGACCTTGGGCACTTTCCTCCGGAAAAGATCATCATCCTCGCGACCGGCGCGCAGGGTGACGAATTCGCATCGCTCGCGCGCATCGGGAACAAATCTCACAAGTACATCCGCCTCACGCCAAGCGACACCGTCGTACTTTCATCGTCTGTCATTCCCGGCAACGAACGCGCGGTGCAAAAACTGAAGGACAATCTCTCGCGCCAAGGGGCGCACATCATCACCTACCACGCCTCGGATGTGCATGCTTCGGGCCACGGCAACCGCGAGGAAGCCGCGTGGATCCACCGGCAGATTCGCCCCACGTTCTTTATTCCCGTGCATGGCTATCACTACATGCTTCGTGTGCACGCCGATCTCGCTATAGAGCAGGGAGTCGATCCAACGAACATCGCGATCCCCGACAATGGCTCGATCATCGAGATACAAAAAGGCGAGAAGATCGTGAAGCTGCCTGTAAAAGCCCCCTCGGAGCTTCGCGTCGTCGAAGGTCACACGGTGACAGAACTCTCGGATGTGCTCATGCGCGACCGCAAAGCCTTGGGACAGGAGGGCTTCTGCGTCGTTGTGGCGACAGTTGACAGACGCACGGGCCGCCTTCACAAATCGCCCGATATCATATCGCGCGGTTTCGTCTATCTCCGCGACAACAAAGAATTGATGGACCAGACACGCCTCATCATTAGAAAAAGTGTCGAGCAATCGCTTCGTAATCCTCGTTCGGCCGATCTCGACGCTGCCCGCGACGACCTCGCCGAATCCGTCTCGCGTTTCTTGCTCCAGAGAACAATGAAAAGGCCGATTGTGATTCCCGTGATCGTGTCAGTCTAGGCAATCTGCCATTTCCCTCTTTGCTCCACGACAAGCCCATCGCGTTCAAGCCCCGCCAGCGCCTTCTTCCATGATGGAGATCGTATCTCCATCATTTGTCCGCCGGCAAGCGCGCGGAGAACGGTGCCGCGTACTTGGCGGAGCGAACCTTCAAATCTAGATTGCTTCGCGTAGTGCGCGCTGCGGTGATTATTGCGAACGCCAGAGCGCTTAAGATACGCGCCATAATCCATGAGTGCGGAGTACCATTGCCTCGGATTCTGCCCTTTGCCCACTTCCTTCACGATGGGAGCAATCTCCGCGTCAGCTATTGCAGTCTTTTGCAAAACACTGGAATAGAAATGATGAATAAAGACAGTGCGGATGTTGGTCTCGATGAGAATGTCTGGCTCATTGTATGCAAAGACACGGACGGCACGAGCGGTGTAGTCGCCTATCCCCGGCAGTTCGACAAGCTGGCTGTAAACAACAGGGACTTTTCCGTTATGCTGTTCGACGATGTGTATTGCCGCATCGCGCAAATATTTCGCGCGCCTGTTATAGCCAAGCCCGCTCCAGACTCTCAACACATCAGCAAGCGGGGCTTTTGCCAGCGCACGAACATTCGGAAATGCTTTCAAGAATTCTCGATACTTTGGAATCACTCGGTGCACCTGCGTCTGCTGCAGCATGACCTCTGAAACAAGGATTTTATACGGATCGCGCGTCTGCCGCCATGGAAGATTATGTCGATCACT
>CAYRQI010000052.1:0-1857 GCA_964426425.1 uncultured Candidatus Saccharibacteria bacterium
GAAGCCACCGTGTTCCCGTCTACCTGCCCAATCGCCGCTCTCGCTTCGCATACTCGGCGAGGACGGAATCAAGATCCGCTTCACTGAAATCCGGCCAGTACGGCTCAATAAAGAAGAGCTCGCTGTACGCCGCCTGCCACAGGAGAAAATTAGAGAGGCGCTTCGCGCCGCCTGTGCGGATGATGAGGTCGGGGTCCGGCATCTCGGCGCTCCACATGTGCGCGCGGAGAGTTTCTTCGCTCATCTCAACGCCTTCCGCCGCAGCCGCTCGAGCGGCTGTAACAATCTCCGCACGGGCGCCGTACGAGAGACACACCCACAATGTCATTCGGCTGTTGCCTTTTGTCTTTTCTTCGGCTTCCACCATTCCTTTTTGAATGTCTTCGACAAATCGCTCCCGTTCTCCGAGAAATCGTGTGCGAATTCCTTCTTTGCCCAATTCTTCGATTTCGTCCCGAATCGCTTTGCGAAAAATATCCATGAGATACCCCACCTCTTCTTCTGAACGCTTCCAGTTCTCCGTCGAGAACGCAAATACGACGAGGTGCGGAATGCCGCGGTCGCGCACCCACCGCGCCGCGCTTTTCAGCTTTTCAAAACCGCGGTGATGTCCTTCCAAAGTTGGCAAACCTCTTTCCTTCGCCCAGCGACGATTGCCATCAAGGATAATGCCGATACATTCAATCGGTTTTTCTCGCTGCTCCGTGTGAGACATCGTACTACCTTAATACACGATCTCGAATGAGTCGAACATTTCTCCCGGAGAGCGCCACTCAACGTCAACACGTGCGACTTTGGCGAGAAACGGCCCCTTCTGGATGTATTGCAGTAATTTCTTCAAACTATCCTCGTACCCTTGCGCGACGACTTCAACGGTACAATCAGGCATGTTGCGCACATAGCCGGTGAGCGCTAAATGTCGCGCATGCTTGGCGACGAAATCTCGATAGAAAACTCCTTGCACCCTCCCCCGCACGACACACCGTACTTCCTCCATCTCCATGTGAGTATCTACAACGCTGCTCGAACCTATTTTAGCACCAACACTGACTGACTGCGCACGCTCCGCGTGCGTGGTAGCTTGGTACTCTTTCGTGCGCCCCGATTCCGCTGTGGCTCGTCCGCCCCCGCGCGGAGTACCGCGCGGGCCGCACCCACGCCTACGCCGCTTCTTCCATCCTCATTTTTCTCGCGGGGGGTTTCTGAATTATTGAATGGGCGGCGGGGGCGTTCCCTAAAAACGGCTCAACTTCGTTGAGCCGTTTTTCTTCCCACACTCACGGCCTCCTCCGTGGCACTCAGACATTCGTAAACGCTCAGGCACTCTAACTCCGTCCATCTGCCGCGGTCAGTGTTGCGGAAGACGGAGGAAGCCGTGGGAGCAGGAGCATATTCACAATATACCAGACTGGTATATTCCACAACCGACTATACCGTGATACTATGAAAACATCCAAGAAATACAAGCCGAGGTATCAAAACTTAGTCAAAAAGCTTCGCCAAGCTCGCCACGATGCCAAATTGACGCAAGTTGATGCGGGAAAGAAATTGAAAAAGCCGCAGGCATATATTTCAAAGATAGAGAGGGGCGAGCGCGGAGTTGATGCAGTGGAATTGGCAGAATTTGCGAGAGTGTATGGGAAAGATTTGGATTATTTTGTAAAATAATATGAAAAGTCTACAAGAAAAGCTGCCGTCAATTCTAGCGATCATGCTCGCAGTTATTCTAATTGGTTATCTGATTGCATCCATTTATTTCAACAAAAAGACCGAGTTCCGCGCTTTTGAGGAGTGCTTAACGACTGTTGTCAATGAAAACAGTAATTGGGATACTAGAAAGGAGACTATCAAATATTG
>CAYRQI010000052.1:1867-4358 GCA_964426425.1 uncultured Candidatus Saccharibacteria bacterium
TCATAGTGGTCGACATCGAGGCCGACGGTCCGGCGGTCGGACTTAATTCAATGCTTAGTCTCGCGGCGGTCGCTACAACCGAGCGTGAGGAGATTTCGCGATTCTACAAGAAAATCACGGCGCTCCCCGAGATGACTCCAGACCCAGAAACGATCGCGTGGTGGCAGCAACATCATGATGCATGGGAGGAGGCAACTTCGGACTCGCAAGCGCCTGAAACAGTCATGACCGAATTCTACCGCTGGGTCGTCAATTTTGAGCGAGAACCTATTTTTGTCGCTAACCCTGTTAGTCTTGATTACACTTTTGTCAGTTGGTACCTGTTTCGATTCGCTCCAGGGAATCCGTTTAAGCACCCAAAAACGCACAGTATTCGCGCGCTCGATTTAAAATCCTACGTTGCAGGGAAATTGGATCTCTCGTTCGACAATGCAAAACGTGTTAAGTGGCCGACGTATCTCACGCGTGACATGCCGGAGCATTCCCACAACGCACTTGACGATGCCGTCGGATATGCTCTAGTATTGCGTAGGATTGTCGCAGTAGGCGAGCAGCCACCTGCTCTTTGAAATTTGAAAGGAGAATACTGATGCGCAAGACAATTGTGACCGCGGCTGGACCGAGTATGGTGCGGATTCTCACGACACTTTCCCTGCCGAGATTTCTCTCTTTCGCTGATCGGCACGGTTACCGCATGCAGGTCACGTATGTGACCGAGGACGACGCTGATCGCTGGAGCCCTGCCGCCAAGAGCGTTCGCTGGCAAAAGTTGCGTTTCATCCGGTCGGCTCTTGAGCAGAGTGACGTTGTCGTATGGCTTGACGCAGACGTGCTGATCTGTCGAACCGATGTGGACATCCTCGACTCACTCGGCACGACTGACTATCAAGGTCTGGTACTCCATACGATTTCGTCGGAAGATCGAGTGAATCCAAATACGGGGGTGTGGGTGATTCGTAACACCGAAAAAGCGTTCCGCTTTTTGGATCGGGTCTCGGAAATTGGCATGCCGGAAGGGCGCTGGGCCGACCAGGGCGCAGTACTGAGAGCATTCGGATGGATCTTGGGCGACGAACACTATCGCGGTGCGCGGATGCCCGATACGCCGACCGAGTTCATGGAAGGGACCGTATGGTTGCCTGTCAGTTGGAATCAGCCGTATCACGAAAGGTACGCTGGTCCAACAACGGCGTCCGATCCGTTCGCCATACACTTCATGGGGATGTCCATCCCCGATCGTTTGAGGTATATGGGAGAAGTTGCTGATCGGCGTATCAACCGATGATGCAAAAAGGAGGAGTCATGTCAGACCAATCAAGCAAACGTCTCACGCTTGGTTTCAAAGTTCTTGAAGAGATCCCGCCAATTCTCCGCCCGCTTGCAGATGATACTGTCGCATGCTACCGACGACATCATTCTGACTTGCGCTCGGTGTACGTGATCGGAAGTGTGGCGGTAGGAGAATGGATGACCGGCGTTAGCGACCTTGATGTGGTTGGGGTGGTCGAGCGGGAAGTACCCCCTGACAATGAGGCTGCGAGACGGCGAGAGTTGTCGACGCTTGGTGCATCTTGGCCACAAGTGTCGTTTATCAATAACTCGATACTCAGTCTTGCGGCGCTCCACGTGGAGAATCCTGATGCGATGGTGCTGGGCCGGGCACGAATCATCACAGTGACCGGACTGCATCTGTGGGGCGACAGGATCGACTTTCGGGCATACGTCCCCTCAGTCGAGACGATGGCCTACGGACGTGCCGCTCGCGCAAAGATACTGATGAAAAGGTATCAATCTGGAATCATCAACGAGCCGTTTCGGAGTAATCCCAGACTACTTGCTCGCTCCAGCGCAAAAGCGGCGATTCGCGTGCTCTCCAGTATCACGATACTTCGCGGCGCAACATTCTACACCTCGCCAGAACAAACGGTCATGATGGTTGTGAGGTACGCGCCCGAGGCCATACCGCTCGCTCAGCGGGCACTCGCCGTCGTCAACGGAATCGAATCCCAACCCGACGAGGCGATGAACATCACTGATCAGGCTATAGAACTGTTCTATAGTTTGTATCCAGACCATACGCCAGAATAATCTCCCCCGCATAGCTTGTTATGCGGGGGATTCTTACATCTAAAAACCCATTGCTTCAGTCGGAGTGTATGTTTTAAGGCAACGCCGCAGACAACGGAAAATGAGGTCAGCTACGGCTCCACTCAATTCGTCCATTTTGTGTTGGGTTACCCGGATCAGTGAGGGAGTGAACGATGTTGTGCTGAGCACAGAATATATCCAGAGCATGAATGGTCTTAACGGTGAGATCACTACGTTTGTTGCTGCCAACATAATAATGGCAAATAGAGTTGCCAAGGATGGCAAGATAGTTCATATTGTGCGCAGGAACGGCGTCAGTACGCCGAATATAGAGAACGACGAAGGAGGTTGGAATGGCCAATAATCAGAACTCCGACAGGTCGCTATCGCGCCCTGTTCGCAA
>CAYRQI010000053.1:0-3723 GCA_964426425.1 uncultured Candidatus Saccharibacteria bacterium
GCTGGTAAGGCAGCTCGCGCTGCACGTCGATCGCGTATATGGTGCCGCTGCCTTCAAGTCGCTCGGCGATCGAAAACACATACGCGCCACTCCCCGCGCCAAAATCCGCAATGCGCATGCCATGCCTTATCCCAAACGCGGCAACATTTCGCTTCGGATGCGCGAATCCGCCAGATGACGGACTGCCGCTCTTCAACAGTTTAGTATGTGCAGCCTGCTGCATCGCACTCATTATAGGCCTCCAAGGCTTATGTGCGGTGGTATTTCTCCACATCTCCCCCATAACGACACCCATAACGACATCGTAAGTCGTTATGTTATACTCCCTGTCGTGGAACTGTATCATCTTCTCAATAGAGGGGTTGAGAAGCGAGACATCTTTCTCGACGACCGAGATCGATTCAGGTTCGTCCATGGTCTTGGATTATTCAACACTGCAGCCGCAGCGAATAATACAACTTACTTCCTCGAAAAAGACTATAACGACTTCGTAAGTCGTTATGGGAAAAATCCTATTGTTGATGTACATGCGTGGTGTCTAATGAAAAACCACTATCACGTGCTTCTTTCCGAGCGAGTCGAAAACGGGATTTCGATGTTCATTCGAAAGTTGAATATCGGGTACGCCAAGTATTTCAACAAGCGCCACGACCGTAGCGGCTATTTGTTCCAAGGCAGGACGAAGCGAATTCACATAAACTCAGACGCATATTTTCTCCATATATCGAACTACATCCATTTCAATCCACTCGACTACTTCGCAGATGCGCGGGAATGGAGAATGCGGGGATTGAAACATCCATCGAGAGCACATGACTACTTGATGAAATACCGTTGGAGCAGCTATCAAGACTACTGCGGCAAGCGCAATTTCCCTTCACTTATCACCACACATCTCTTCGGCGAACCGCCAGCAAAATTCAGGAAACATATCTTCGATTACGCTGGCACAGACCACGAGAGCCTACCGGCCCAGTTTCTTCTCGAATGAGCATAACGACTTACGATGTCGTTATGTCCGCGATGATGATAATCTCCGATCAACAAGAAGCCCATGCGGCCGGAGTAACTACGCGTTCTCACCTTCCGCCTCAAACACGACAAATGATGCGACGGAATCGCCTTCGCGGAGCTTCATTACCCGAACGCCTTGAGTGGCGCGTGAGAGCGTTGGTATCTCATCGAGCCCGGTGCGGATAGTCTGACTCTTTTTCGACATCGCGACCAATTCTCCACCACCAAGAACGACCGCCGCGCCGACGAGCTGCTTTGTCTTTTGTGTAATCGACATCGTCTTGATGCCGGAACCGCCTCTACCCTGTATTTTGTACTCATCGAGTTTTGTTTTCTTTCCGTAGCCGGTAGAAGAAAGTACGAGAAGCTCTCCTTTCGCTCCCTTCGGCACGACACCGCTACCGACGATCTCGTCTCGTAACCCAAGCTTCATGCCGCGCACACCGGCGGCTTGCCGCCCCATCTCTCGCACATTCTTTTCATCAAACCGGATGGACTGGCCTTTCGCCGTAACCAAGACGACAGAATCACCTTTGTGCACGAACGCGGCCGAGATAAGCGCGTCGCCCTTGCCGAGATTGATCGCGATCAAGCCACTCCGGCGGACTTCGTGAAATTTGTTTGCCGCCACCTTCTTCACTATGCCGTTCTTCGTCGCCATTACGAGCGAGAGATCTTCGACCGCTTTCTTCTCCTTCGGCATCGCAAGGATCGAGGTAACACGTTCACCCTGCTCGAGCGAGAGGTAGTTCATGATAGATTTTCCTTTTGTCGCACGCTTCCCTTCCGGCAGTTCGTACATTTTGAGCTGATACACTTTGCCGCGATCCGAGAAAAAGAGGAGATCCGAGTGCGCGGACGCAGTGAGGAACTGCGTCACAAAATCTTCCTCCTTCGTGTCAAGGTCGACGACACCCACGCCGCCGCGCTTCTGACGCCGGTACTCTTGCGGGTTCGTGCGCTTGATGTAGCCGCCCTGTGTGAGAACGACGACGTAATCTTCGTCCGCGACGAGATCTTCCGCAGAGAGGAGCTTGGCGGGACGCTTTACGATCTTCGTGCGACGCTCGTCGCCGTACTTTTCTATCACCTCACGGATCTCCTTCTTGATAAGGTCCATCAGTTTCTTTTCACTTTTCAAAAGCGCAGAAAGCTCTTCGATCAATGCCTGCACTTCTTTCAGTTCATCCTCGATCTTTTTGCGCTCGAGACCAGCGAGTTTTTGCAAACGCATATCGAGGATCGCGTTCGCCTGCTTCTCCGAAAACTTGAATGTCTTCATCAACCCCGCACGAGCATCGTCAACATCCTTCGACTTCTTGATGAGTTTAATGATCTCGTCGATGTGGTCGAGCGCCTTCTTGAGCCCGAGCAAGATATGCTCACGCTCCTGCGCGCGCGCAAGATCGAATTTCGTGCGCTTCGTGACCACTTCGCGACGGAACGCGATGAAGTACTCGAGAAGTGCTTTCAAGGAAAGCGTCTGCGGCACGCCATCAACAAGCGCGACGATGTTGTAGTGAAAGATTTCCTCGAGCTGTGTATGCTTGTACAGATAGTTCAAAACCGTCTGCGCATTGGCATTGTTCTTCAATTCAATCACTACGCGAATGTCTTTTGTGGATTCATCGCGGATGTCGCGGATGCCCTCCAACCTTTTCTCATGCACAAGGCCAGCGATCTTCGTTAGAAGATCGGCTTTGTTGACGCGGAACGGGATCGAGGTGATGACAATTTGATAATCACCTTTCTTTCCCTCGACGATCTCCGCATCTCCCCGCACAACGACTGGCCCACGCCCCGTTGCGTAGGCATGCGCGATGTCTTTTTGATTGAAAGCAACGCAGCCGGTTGGAAAATCGGGCCCCTGCACGAATGCGAGAAGCTCTTCTGTTGTGGCCGAAGGATTTTCGATGAGATGTACGGCGGCTTCGCACACTTCTTTCAGGTTGTGCGGCGGAATGTTCGACGCCATGCCGACGGCGATACCGAGCGTGCCATTCAAAAGAAGATTTGGAATGGCCGCGGGTAACACCCCCGGCTCCTCTCTGGTGTTGTCGTAGTTGGGACGGAACTCAACCGTTTCTTTCTCGATGTCGCGAAGCATTTCCTGTGCAAGCCGCGACATTTTTGCTTCGGTGTATCGATATGCCGCCGGCGCGTCGCCGTCAATCGAGCCGAAATTGCCCTGTCCGACGATAAGCGGATAGCGCATTGTGAAATCCTGCGCCATCTTCACCATGGCGTCGTAGACAGCAGCATCGCCATGCGGATGGTACTTGCCGATCACATCACCCACGACAGTCGCCGACTTCCTCGTTTTGGCGCTTACTGTGAGCCCCGCTTCTTGCATCGCGTACAAAATGCGGCGATGAACCGGCTTCAGGCCGTCACGCACGTCGGGGAGCGCGCGCGCGGTAATCACCGACATTGCGTAGTCGAGATAGCTCTCACGCATTTCGGTCGAGATGTTCCGCAAAACGATACCGCGCGCGCTTACGGGCGCAGAATCACCTGCTGATTTGTCCTTTTCGCGCGCCATGACTTACTCGTAGTATAGCAGAAAAATGCTGAAATTGCAGCTAACGCGACACGAAAAATACGCCGCTATTGCTCGGTATTTTCGTAGCCTCCGAACGGTGAGAATACATCACCCGATGCATCGCTCCCGCTCTGCACAGGTTCGAATTGCGACGAAGATTGGTTGCG
>CAYRQI010000054.1:0-3722 GCA_964426425.1 uncultured Candidatus Saccharibacteria bacterium
ATTTGCTAGAACTGTTTATCCGGTTATACTTTGGTGGCAATTCGACCTAATTACCCAATCCTTTACTGTTTAGGATGTAAGTGTGCGGCAACAGTTGTGCCGATACACTGAAGGCCTGCGCGCTTCATTTTGCGCAGGCCTCTCTCTAATGATGGGGCGCTGCTGCAACTTGCAGGAAGAATCAATTTCAAATATAGTGCGGCCTAATGTCACAAGATCAGCTGATAAAAATGGCGTGCAGTAAGTGTGGACGCACGAACTATTGGTCGCGCAAGAATAAGAAGCTTGTCGAGCGCAAAATCGAAGTGAAGAAATATTGCCGATGGTGCAGGGTACACACGATTCACAAAGAGACAAAAAAGTGAGGTATACTGCCCTCGTTGGGCGCTTAGTTAAATGGTATAACTTCGGTCTCCAAAACCGACGTCGGGGGTTCGATTCCCTCAGCGCCCGCTCACAAATTTTGCTACTGCCTTGACCGCCTCATTCTTCGCTCGCGCGTCATACCACCGAATCGAGCGATTGCGTCGCCAATACGTGAGCTGGCGTTTCGCATAGCGCCGGATATCGCGGCTGAGTTCGTCGACCATCTGCGCATGGGTAATTTTACTTTGCAAGTGCCTCGTGAGTGAGCGGTACTCGAGGCCAAGCTGCTGCATCCGCTTGTACGCAAGACCTTGCGCGTGGAGCTGCTTGGCTTCCGCCACCATGCCCCGCCTCATTCGCGCGCGCAAGCGAGAAGCGATCTTCCTCTCAAGATCTCGCATATGCGGAGTGAGCCCGATCCATAGCGTGTCATAACGACTTACGATGTCGTTATAGGGGACGCGGCCGAGCGTGGAGACGATTTCCAATGCGCGGATCAAACGGCGTTTGTTGTGCGGCTCTATCGTTTGCGCGCGCCGATGGTCTTTCTTTTTGAGGAGCGCGAAGAGTTGCTCCACAGTCTTCTTTTCTAACGATGCACGTAGTCTCGGATTCGGCGGCACATTCGGCAGCACGATCCGGCCGAGTAGCGCATCAATGTAGAATCCGGTACCGCCCGCGACGATAGGTAATTTCCCCTTTTGCGAAATATTCGCAATTTTGGCCCGAGCCATTTTCGCGTAATCGTGCGCGGTGAATACTTTTCTTGGAGATGCCACGTCCAGTAGATGATGCCGCACACCTTTCATTTCCCACTTCGTGATCTTGCCAGTTCCGATGTCGAGTCCCTTATAGACCTGCCTCGAGTCAGCGGATATCACCTCGCCGTTAAATTTCTTTGCAAGAGCGACAGCAAGCGCACTTTTTCCAGAGCACGTTGGCCCGATGATGACGAGAATCTTTTGTTTCTTAGACATACGGCGTATTATAGGTATCTGCTCGCCTGCGCTAAAGCTGCGGCGGCATAAGGCCGGGATGGCGGAATTGGTAGACGCTCACGACTCAAAATCGTGCGAGGGCAACCTCATGAGAGTTCGATTCTCTCTCCCGGCACCCGTGGTATACTTTTTTGATGGCGCATTTGAACAATTCTATCTTCTGGGTCGAGGTTGACAGGATAAAACCCAACCCATTCCAACCCCGGAAGAGCTTCAACGAATCTTCACTTGCCTCGCTCGCGGAATCCATCCGCAGCTACGGCGTCTTGCAACCGCTCACTGTCACGCGCAACGAGATCGAAAAGCCAGGAGAGGGAATTTCCGTCGAGTACGAGCTCATCGCGGGAGAGCGGCGCCTGCGCGCGGCGAAATTGGCTGGTATTCAGCAGGTGCCAGTCGTCATCAGAAGCGGCGAGGATGACGATCGTCTCAAGCTCGAACTTGCCATTATTGAGAACCTGCAACGCGAAGATTTGAATCCCGTGGATCGTGCGCAGGCGTTCAAGCGGCTCGTCGAGGAGTTCGGCCTGAAACATATCGAGATAGGCAAGCGTGTCGGAAAAAGTCGCGAATACGTGTCAAATTCCCTTCGCATTCTGCTTTTGCCTCAAGACATGCTCGATGCTCTCTCGAAAGGGGAGATCAGCGAAGGGCACACGCGCCCGCTCCTCATGCTTATGGATCGCCCTTTGGAGCAGCGTACGCTCTTCGTCGAAATCCGCGCTCGCAAGCTCAATGTGCGCGACGCCGAGCAGCTTGCGCGCCGCGTTACGCCCGAAAAGACTCGGAAGTCCGATCTCACGCCCGAGCTTCTGCTCCTCGAGCGTGAGCTCACCGAAAAATTGGGTACGCGCGTCCGCATTGAAAAGAAAGAAGAAGGGGGCAAAGTCACGATCGATTTCTTCTCTGTTGATGACCTTGCGCACATCAGGAAAGTCCTGACGCCCGAGCCGGCGACCTCGCCAAGTCCGGTGTCTTTACCAGTTGTACCTTCGGAGAATACAAAACCGGCGGAGCATGGTGCCACGAAGGCCGAGCAGGAAGACCTCTACTCCATCAAGAATTTTACCATCTGACCCTGATGTACATTTTGTACCATGGTACAAAATGTACATCACTGCTTCGCTATTGCTTTTTTTGCTGCGCAGTGAGCGCAGCGCGAATGTGTTTTTTGGCCATGCTTGTTTTGGCGATGTCGTGCCACTTGCGCGTGGGATGCGAAGAGGGTTTTGTAATGATTTCAACCAAGTCGCCGTTGCGAAGCGGCGTGTCGATGGAGACCATTTTGCCGTTCACTCGTGCGCCCGACATATGGTTCCCGAGGTCAGAGTGCACCGCATAGGCAAAATCGATTGGCGTAGCAGCGACGGGTAGGTCAATGACGTCGCCTTTTGGCGTGAAGACGAAAACACGGTGGCTGAAGAAGTCAGTCTTCAGGGTGTCGAGATATTCCTCGGACGCGGAACCTTCGGCATGCGCATGCGCGAGCTCCTTTACCCACTCAGGAACGCTGCCCGTGATGTTCTCAGCAGGCACAGACTTTTGGGCGCTTCTTCGCCAAAGCGGAACGAATTGGCGTATCCACTCAAGACCGCCGCGGGAACTTTCAACACGATTCTGCACTTCTTTGTACGTGAGGTGCGACGCGATCCCGTACTGCGCTTCGCGATGTTGCGCCTCGGTGCGCAGTTGTATCTCGAGCGCGCCGCCATCGCCGGTGTAGACGGTCGTGTGGATGGATTGATAGCCGTTTGGTTTCGGGAAGGCGATGTAGTCCTTGATCTTCCCGGGCACGGGTCGCCAGTGCGCGTGAATGATGCCAAGCGCAGTGTAACAGTCGGCGACAGAAGGAAAGATCACTCGGAGCGCCAGGATGTCATAGATCTTGTCAATATCCCAGAGCTTGCGCTCGAGCTTTCGGAAGAGACTATAGGTTCCCTTGATCCGCGCCTCCGTACGGAACGTGCGGAGTCCTGCCTCGGCAAGCTCGCGCTTGAGGTCGCGTTCCATTTTTTCTAGACGTTTTTCATTCTCGCTTCTTCGATTCTTGAAAAATTCGCGGGTCTTTTCATAGTCCTTGCGGTAGGCGAATGGAAATGCGGCATCTTCAAGCTCCTGCTTCACAACGCTCATACCGAGCCTATCGGCGATCGGCGCGTAGATCTCGAGTGTTTCTTGTGCAATGCGCTGGCGTTTTTCCTCGCGCGGGACATGCTCAAGCGTGCGCGCGTTGTGCAGACGATCCATCAGTTTGATGATGAGTACGCGGATGTCTTTCGCCGTCGCGGCGAAGAGCTTTCGCAAAGATTCAGTGTGCCGCTCGAGGCCGCGATAGCGGAGCGTACCGAGTTTCGTCAC
>CAYRQI010000055.1:0-1823 GCA_964426425.1 uncultured Candidatus Saccharibacteria bacterium
TTAGAGCGCCTCCTGTTACGCTACCATGTCGCGGTTATTGACCAACACACGAGGCGAGCGTGTAGCTTCCCGAGAGTGTGCCGTTCGTGCAGCTACGAACTTCTAATGCGCAGCGCTGCTGCACAGGATACGTTTGGAGCTCAAGGAGTTGGTAGGCGTTAACAGATTGGCCGTGGAAAAGCGTTGTACCCCATGGTGTCGTGCACGATGCGCCGGTGGTTGGAGTTGTGGTTGCATAGGCGCCGCACCATGCTTTGACATGCCGCAGCACCTCGTCGTACGTGGCGCGATCAAACACGCCGGGGCACAGTCCTATGCCGCACACGTGATTTTTGGGCCACGGCAGTTGCAGCTGCGCCAAGCCCAAGCCCGCTCGTGGGTTCGGGTACGTTGCAGGAATGAGCTTTCCCCACTGTTTGATCTGCTCAATGGTCAAGGTGCTATCTCTCGTATTTGGGTACGTGATAGCGGGAATGAGCTTTTGCCACTGCAGCAATGCGTTGTGCGTAAGAGGGCCGAAGTAGCCGGTCGGAACTACATTGAAGAACCCTTCTGCGCGGAGCAACTCCTGCAAGTTCCTGACATCATCGCCCTCCATACCCTCCGTGAGCACCCGTTCAAACTTCGCCAGAAATGGACAGATACGCTTTCGCAATCTGTCATCGTCGGGCAACTGTCCGGGTATTCCACCTATGACGGGAGCGTCGTCAAAGTCATGTACTGCGCCCTCCTGCGCGACAGGCGCCACCTTCACATAGGCGATTGCATGCGCCGTGTTCCCGGCGCTGTCGCGCGCCGCGACGCGGATGAGGTAGAGTCCCGGCTTTGTATACGTGTGAGTGAACGTGGTAGATTGCACAAAGGCGCCCGCATCCAGCTCTGCAATGTGGAGCAGTCTTTCTTCTACTCCCTCATCGCCCCACACCAACCGATACGAGAGCGCATCGCCCTCCGGGTCGCTCGCCTGTATCGTCCATGTGCCAGATTCACGCACGGTCAGTGCCGTGGGACCTGCAAAACTACTGATCGTCGGCTGCTGATTCGTAGCAGGTAACGTCGGGATACACCGCCAGCCGACGTGGCAGCTGCGCCAGCCACTCAAACGCTCCCATGTCCCCGCGCACGGCTCCCTCGGCGTCGTTGTGGCCACGGCAGGACAGGTCAAGTCAGGAGGAAAAATCGGAGGAGGGGCATTCGAGCACCAGTAGCGCAGCAATAGTTTACGAAGCCACGGACCGACGCGCGCGCGCTCGTCGAAGGGGAGCGTTGTCGTAGCAAATCCTTGCGCGGTGAGACGGTCGACCAAGCGCTGAAGCGCCGATTGCGTGAGAGGACCAAAGTATCCGGTGGCGAGACCTCCCGGGTAGACCGTTTGATCTTCCGCAAGAGCTTCCTGTATTGCCCGCACGACATCACTGGTACTCCAAAAGGGAACGTCATGTGTGAGAAGCGGACATATGCGACGCCACCGCGGGAATAGCGGTGTGCTCGTGGCATGCTGGGGCTGCCGCAACTCGTCGAGTTGTTGCTGAAGCACTCTGATTTGTTCGCGGTATGACTGAATCTGTGCCTGTATTTCTTCCGTGGTAAGTGCAAAAGAGACGAGAGGAACAGCGAAGAGGATGACGAGCAACCAAATGCCAAAAGCGCGCGTGTGCAGGAACATGCCTACAGTATGAATGACCATACAACGTCATCAACACGGAGATGTGGATAGCGAAAGAGATGCTAGAGCATATCTAAAAACCCAGGTTCCCAAGGCGAGACGGGCGATTTTGTGGGCGAGGCGCAAGTCGGAGTCCGAAATGTATCTGAAGATACAT
>CAYRQI010000055.1:1833-3419 GCA_964426425.1 uncultured Candidatus Saccharibacteria bacterium
GGCTGCGGCGGGCGATTTTGGGCTGCGGCCGTCTCGCCTTGGGAACCTGGGTTTTTAGATATGCTCTAGTACCGAATCTCCTTTGCGCGTTCGCGGATGTCGATTGGGTAGACGCCGGTGAAGCAAGAGGTCGAAAATACGTTTTCGGGAAGGCCGGTTGCCTTGATCATGCCTTCGTACGAGAGATAGCAGAGCGAGGTTGCGCCGAGATGTTTTTTGATTTCCTCCACCGATTTCGTTGCGGCAATGAGCTCACTCTGCCTCGGCGTATCAATGCCGTAGAAATCGGGGAATTTCACGGGAGGAGAGGAAACGAGGAAGTGAACTTCTTTGGCACCCGCCTCGAAAAGCATCGCAACGATCTGCCGCGAGGTTGTCCCACGGACGATGGAATCGTCCATGACGACGACTCGTTTTCCTCGGATGGCAGCCGGAAGCGGCGTGAGCTTCGCTTTCACGCCTTGCTCGCGCACATGCTGCTCTGGAGTAATAAAAGTGCGGTGAATGTACCGATTTTTCGTGATACCCGCTTCCATTGGAATACCCGTCGCCTGCGAATAGCCGATCGCGGCGGGAATCGCTGTTTCCGGCACGGGAATGACGACATCTGCCGGAACGGGACACTCTTTTGCAAGCTGCACACCGCACTGCTTACGCATTTCATAGACCGATTTGCCCAAGAGCTCGCTGTCAGGCCGAGCAAAGTAGACGAACTCGAAGATGTCGAGCTTCGGATTCGGCTGCAAAACCTGTTCGCTGTGAATCCCCTTGCCGTCGATGATCAACATCTCCCCAGGATTGATTTCTCTTTCAAAAACCGCGCCGATGGGCCCGAATGCGCATGTCTCTGAAGCGATGACATAACCCCCATTGAGCCGCGCGAGCGCAAGCGGGCGAATGCCGCATTGGTCTCGCACCGCAACGAGAGAATCGTGCGACATGACAAGTATCGAAAAAGCACCGGTAAAAAGGGGCAAGACATCTTTAATCGCACGCACCATATCTGTGCCCTCGCGCATGCGAGCTGCGATTGCTTCCACCATCATGCGGGAATCCGAAAACTCCGCCGTCTCAATTCCCTTCCCGTGCAAAAAAGCTTCCAGCGCCTTGGTGCTCGGGAGATTGCCGTTGTGCGCAAGAGCGATAGCGCCGTCGTTCGGGCCGGAGGCAAGAGAGATGGATTCGTTCAAACTCGGATTCGGATCTTCGTATACCACTTTTTGCACGGATGAATCGCCTGCCGCTATCATGGGCTGGGCGTGTTTTACCTTCGAGCCGCCGCTCGTTGAATAACGGTTGTGTCCCACCGCGATGTGGCCGGTGAGACCCTTTAGAATTTCGTCATTGAAAACCTGCGAGACAAGGCCCATTCCTTTATAGACCGTAACAATGCTGCCGTTGGAGCTTGCGATGCCGGAGGATTCTTGGCCGCGATGCTGGAGAGCGAAGAGGCCGAAGAAGGAAAGCCGCGCGACATCGAGACCGTGCCCAAAAACTCCGAAGACCGCACATTTTTCTCCTGCATCATTCATGTCGCATGATACTGCTTTTTCTATCGCAGTTCAACTCTCCACACTTCGATCGCC
>CAYRQI010000055.1:3429-3699 GCA_964426425.1 uncultured Candidatus Saccharibacteria bacterium
GTATGGGTGGACTTCTCGGATCGCGGCGATAACTTCATCAACGCGGTCTGTCTCGCACACAAACTCAATGCGTTCTTCCTCGACTTCCTGCGGCTTTCCCACTTCCCCGATAGCTGGTTTCGCTCGATTCATCGGCGTAAATCTGCCCGTCCCCCGCGCTGAAAAACTACAATGTGAGTACGCGCCGATCCTGCCGCCACCGGCATCGCCTATAGCTTGTCTCACCTTGTCGGCATCCTCGACAGGAACATAGACGACGACTTTGTACAT
>CAYRQI010000056.1:0-3665 GCA_964426425.1 uncultured Candidatus Saccharibacteria bacterium
TCAAGGCCGCCTAGGAACAATCTACCCAAGGGGTATTATCGGGATACCCCTATTCATCAAATATCGGGATAGGTGTATCCCGATATTTACTCTCGCTCACTCACCGCTCTTGAAAGGTCGGGAGTATCCGGACGGTTGCTTGCTTGGTGTGGGTGTTGTTGTCCTTGTCCCTGCAGGAGAGAGTGTAGGTGGACGCTTGCGTGATGGGGCTCGAGGTCTCGCCTCCGAGAGATGAAGAGATTCCGCTCCACGAGTCGCCGTTGGGAGCAGTCACCGTACAGGATTGGACGTTTTGCGCTGACCAGTGGACGCGGGTGGTGTTTCCGGTTCTCACGAGAGAAGGTATGAGTCGGAGGTCGAGGACGACAGCAGCGGGTCCGAGAGGAGGAGGTGGTGGTGTGCCGAACTCGCTTAGTCCTGCCGTTGCGGCGCAGTCGGGGTCGAGGGAATCAATGAAACCGTCTCCATCGTTGTCGATGTTGTCGGAGCACTGGCCGGCAGGTGGCGGTGCCTCTGTACAGGAGAACGTGAGCGTGGCCCACGAGGAGGCGAGACCTCCTTCGTCTTCGGCTTTGACTTGCACGGTTTTGGCGCCTGCCGTTGCGTAGGTGCGAGATGCTGTCTGCGCTTCACCAGAGGCAACGTAGCCTGAAGGAGGCACGATCTGGTCGGGCGTCCCGTCTGCATCCCAGTCTACCAAGTACCGCACCGAGTCCCCATCAGGATCAGTGGCACTCATCGAGATCGTATGAGGAGTACCCACGACGCAGGAAGCTCCTCCTGCAACAGAGAGGGAGGGGATGGAGGGAGGAGCACCAGCAGGTTCAACGACGGTGAGGGTGAAGGGAATGGATTTGGTGGGAATGGGAAGCTGATATATCGAACGATTTTTCAGCAGTACCTCTGAATCAAAACCGGATCCAACGGTCTTTTCAATCGGTATGCCGAGCCAATCGCACGTGGTACGAACGTACGTGTGGTTGGACAAATACCCGCCGTAGAAGTAGCCGAACGTCGGATCGAAGGTAAAGAGCGCGCTCACGGAGCCCGGCTCGATGAGCGTACAGAGCTTGTCGTAAGAGTTGCCGGCCGCGGCGCACGAAACGCCCGAGCCGCTTATTGTCACTTGTTTCGTCGGCGGCGCGACCGAGAGTTCGGCATAGAGCCTGATATTCTTCTGCTTCGCCTCCGAGACCGATTCATATTTGTTCTTGTCGACACAAATGACCGAGTTCGGTCCGGTCCCTGGGCCGGGAAGTGCAGCATCCGCAACCCAGTCGCCATACGGCGTGCCGTGCACGTTGCCGGTAGCGTACCAAGAAATGTCCGTGGAAGCGTGCGGCTGGAACTCAAAGAGAACCTGCGTTCCCGCAGGAACTTGTTCGTTAGCTGAAAACTGCCGTATTTTGTTCCCGCTTGCATCGACCTCCCACATCGATGCTCCGTATGTGATGGAGACGCTTGGCTTGCGGAAATACGTCGTCCAAGATTTTCGAGGACCTGCGGCGCCGGTGGTAATCAGTTTATCCGGAACATTATACGACCACACCACGCTCTCCGCGTGTGCGAGTGATGCCGCGAAAAGACTTGCAGCAACAGTTGCCAGAGCAAGTACCACCCCGGAGCATAGAGAGTACGCGCGCATAGCTCTACATCGGCGGGAGGTCCGTGTTTGGCTGATGAGAAACGCGGCGATAAATCCACAAGGCAAGAATGAGAACGATGACGACGAGAACGATCACGGCAAGCGATTTCGCGGAGTCGAGAACACTCGCTCCGCCAACTCCTTCGGTGGAGCAGAGGTTTGGATCAATCTCCTGACAATCGTAGGTGAAGTTTGCCTCATCCACGAATTCCCCATTTTGGAAGAGTCGCGCGGTAAGGGTGAAGTAGTCGTACGTTTTATTAGGTGTGAACTGCGAGGCAACGCCCATCATGGCGCCGGTAATGTCGCCGTCGTAGCGATACTCGTGGATGACGTTGCCCGAGGCATCAGTGAGCGTGAGGTCGAGACTGCCGCCGGAAACGACTGCTCCCGAACCTGAATTGTGAAGACACGAGAAGAGTGTATTCGGCTGCCCTCTGACAAGCGGGAACGACATCACACTCGGGAAGTTGATCCTCGTTCGGTCTACACCCTCGCGGACAAACCGCGCGCCGATGATCGATTGTGTGTCCTTCCACTTGATAGTCCCGGTGACAAGATACACCGGATACTTTGCGTCACGCACAGTGATAGATACGTCGGACGAGCCCGCAGGAATCGTGATGTTCTTCGTTTCCTCTTGCACAACGTTCTCGCGCAGGAGTGCGTCCCACTGATAGACTACCCATGAGAGTGTCGCTCTCTGCAAAGCGCCTGTCGTGTTGCGCACGCGCGCTTTCAAGACGACTGGCTCGCTCGCACCCATGCGCGGCGGAAACGCGGCAAAATAGTATGGCTCACCATTGAAGGTTACGCCCGCTTTGTCGAACTTGACAGCACTCGTTTGCTCACCGCTGACTTTAAACGGCACCGTGTTCCCCACCACGTCGTCAGTGAACGTGAGACCGAGAAGACTGAATTTGCGTGAGGTCGTGAAGAAGGTCGCGAGCCGGTAGTCGCCGCTCTGCGCGTATGCCGGGACGCGCCACTGGAACGAGATCGGAACCGAGCCGTTTGCAGGAATGGCAATATCTCCTTTCACGAAAAATTGATCAACAACATCCGGGCCATTGCCATCATTCGTATCGCCGCGCGACTTGAAAATTTTCACATAGAGATCTCCATCAACGATCGGGTACACGTTGTTGTTGACAAGTGTCCCACTGAACGAGATGGGCGCTCCTGAAACCGTGCTCACGACCGGCGTCGTGAGATTCGCCTGCACAGAGCCGAAAGAATAATAGTCGAAACAGGAGACGGTGTTCGCCGGAGGGGGAACGGACGCCGGCCCTACTGCGCTCTCTGGATCAAACGCGGGTGGTGCCTCGGTTCCTTGCGCCGCGACAAACCCCACCGGCAGAAGAAGCAGTAGTCCAACAATCTTGTTTCGAATATGCATAACCAAGATGCACTGACGTACTAATGAGCGCATGATCGTTCCTTCGGCGCTCGCACATCAGTGTAAAACTTCGCTTTTCCTTTTAGAAGTACGCGAGTGTGCATAAGTCTCCACTGTTTCAGACATCGAGTTCGCTTCTATAAACCTCTTTCTACTGGAATAGCAGCATGTCGGGATTTCGTAAATCCCGATATTATACAGGTGGCAGAGGTTCGGACTGCTAGCGCAGGCGGAGACAGCTTCCACGCCAGAGCGGGTGTCACGCTGTGCGTGTTTTCACTTTGATGCCCAAATGTCGTTCGATTGCAGCGATGCGTTCAAGCGCATGGTCGATCTCTTTGCTATGACCGCTGTGATCCTCTATTGCCTCCCCGACTTTCTTAAGTCTTTGTTTGATGTCACGAAGCTCGCTCATGATTCCGGCTGTGTCATCTTTCGTTGCCATCTGCTTGCGGATATCTTCGCTCTCGCTTTTTATCAACCACGCGAGCTTGTCAAAGCCAGTTTCTTTCTTTCTTGCCATAAGCCGACATTGTAGCGCTATAACACCCTCATATCCAGCCTCTACAGTGCGCGCATTGCATCAAGTTCTTTCTCGGCATCCGGCGTGTTGATCCATGA
>CAYRQI010000057.1:0-1532 GCA_964426425.1 uncultured Candidatus Saccharibacteria bacterium
CAATTGGGACACGATTGTCTCTCACATGCGTCAGCAAGCGTACCTCGTCAAGGGACTTCGCATTTCGATCCTCGATCTTAGGAACGCCGGTAACGTGGACAATGAAGGTGTCTTTTACCTTCGCGAACTTGGCCCCGACGCGCCCTCCATGACCTTCTACTTTGAGGGAGGTCTTCGGAGCCTCGTTGCATTTCAAAACCGTCACCTCGATCCGATACACAAGAATATCTTTTACGTCGAGAAAGAAGAGGGCGGCGTGCAGGTCGAGGTTGCCTTGCAATACGTTGACGACATCACCTCGCGCATCTCCGCCTTCGCCAACAATATCTACAACGCCGAAGGCGGCATGCACGTGACGGGCTTCAAGACGGCGCTCACGCGCACACTCAACAGCGCAAACAAAGGCGGCAACGGCAAGGAAGGTGACAGTTTTACCGGCGATGACGTCTTGGAGGGGCTTACGGCCGTCGTCTCGGTGAAGATGCGCGAAGTGCAGTTTGAGGGGCAGACGAAGGGCAAGCTCGGGAGCGTCGAAGCGCGCGGCGCGACGGAAGCGGTGTTTGGCGCGGCGTTTGCGACCTTTCTCGAAGAGAACCCCGAAGACGCGCGCGCTATTCTCGGCAAAGTCACGCTCGCGATGAAAGCGCGCAAGGCCGCGAAGGCGGCGAAAGACTCCATCCTTCGCAAGGGCGCGCTCGAAGGGATGCAGCTTCCGGGCAAGCTCGCGGATTGCCAGACGAAGCGCGCGGAAGAAGCGGAGCTTTTCATCGTCGAGGGTGATTCAGCCGGCGGCACGGCCAAGACAGGGCGTGATAGGCGCACACAGGCGGTACTTCCTCTAAGGGGAAAGATCCTCAATATTGAGCGAGCGCGGCTCGACAAAATGCTCTCTTCCGAGCAGATCAAGAATCTCGTGGTCGCGCTCGGCACGGCGATCGGCGACATCTTTGATATCGGAAAGCTTCGCTACCATAAGATCATCATTGCGACCGATGCCGACGTGGACGGCGCGCACATCCGCACGCTCCTTCTCACGCTCTTCTACCGGCACTTCCGCCCCGTGATCGACGGCGGCTACCTCTACATCGCGCAGCCGCCTTTGTACAAGATCAAGAAGGGGAAAGAAGTCGCGTACGCATATACCGAAGCGGAGCGGCTAAAGATCGCGGGCAAGCACATGGAAACGGGTATCAGTGAACAGCAAACAGAAAACGACGAGAATACCGATGAAGAGTCAGGGGAGAAAAGAAGTAGCAAGGTGTCTGTGCAGAGATACAAAGGTCTCGGAGAGATGAACGCGGAAGAGCTGTGGGAAACAACGATGGATCCGGTGCGCCGGATTTTGAAACAGGTGAAGATAGAAGATGCGCAGGAAGCGGATCAGATATTCGACATGCTTATGGGCACCGACGTGCCGGCGAGAAAGAGTTTTATCCAATCACACGCCAAAGAGGCGACACTCGACATTTAGTGATACATTCAAATCATGAAAGAGATACCACCATGGAAACGTGCATTGCGCGGGGCAATAG
>CAYRQI010000057.1:1542-3519 GCA_964426425.1 uncultured Candidatus Saccharibacteria bacterium
CGGCATTTTTCGGCAATGTGCAATCAACAGACTCGAAAACGTTGCCCGGCCCAGATCACGGGCACCCCGTATCCGCGACCAACAAGGCGCAAGTGCCTAGTCTTAAGGAGCCCCCGAGGCGCGCAGAAAAACCGAACAAACCGAACAAACTGGAGCCAACCATCCCCCGAGCGGAAGATACCGAACTCATTACAGCGTATCTTGTCTTTCAAAAGGAACTGAAAGGCGTGCATTTAGAACGGGATACGGCGGTTGAAGTCTTACCACAATATAAAAAATTTTGCGAGGAACTCGCAAAATTTTGTGATAAATTTGTCAAGCAAGACCACGGTGTAACATATGATCCTCGCTTTACTTTGGAGCGGTATGCGACAATTGATTCTATCAACCGAGATGTGAACGAGTCTGTCGCGCCGAAAACGGACCTTGAACAGTATGGCAAGGAGGACTGGTGGACGATACCAGATGCCGCAGGCGATTGCGAAGACTACGTTTTACTGAAGCTTATCAGGCTCCTGTATCAACAATTTCATCCGACACAATTTCACATACTTGTCGTTAAAGATGAAAAAGGAGAGGGTCATGCCGTTCTTGGCGTGGATGTATTCGATAATGATAATGGCACATGGAATACCCTTGTACTCGACAACAAGACGGATGAAATAATCACTCTCGATGCCATGGAGAGAAAATACAAGGGATTGTTTGTGTCATTTGTTGTCGAGCGCGAGGACGGAAGATTGGAAGTGCGATTCTCTCTCTACCCCTTGCAGAGGGAGTGAGGATCGGCTAGTACATATACGGATAGTATGTTGAGTACGGCGCGTACTGTGTGTACGGTTGATAGGTCGGGTATTGGTATGCAGGATACTGACCAAGCGGATACGGCTGCGCTGGGAGTGTTTGCATGGGCAGAACGCCATACGGGGTTTGGTACTGATACACTGGAACATACTGTCCCTGGTAGGGATAGTTGAAATTGTAGTTGTAGTATGGCGCAGTAACCGACTGCGAAGCGTAGTTGTTGCTGCTGTTTGCGTCCGGCGTAGTGATTGAGACGCTGAAGATGCCGCTCATGCCTTGCGTAAAGCGAAGCGTCGAAACGATGTGCGCCTGCGGCGCGAGCGAGCTTTGCGCGAGCGAGCTGTAGGTGTAGCCCGCGACGGTCGGGAGATGTGCGCTGAAGTAATACGTGCCGCTCGGCGAGCCGCCTACGTTGGCGATGTCAAACGTCGCGATACCGTTGCCTCCGGCGTCGATGCTCACGGAAATAATGCGCACTGAGAGATCGGCTGGCGTAGTCGGCACGGAAGGAGCGGCAGGCTTCGGCGTCGGGGCAGGAGTCTGCGTCGGAGTTTTCGCAGGCGAAGGCGTCGGCGTCGGAGTCGGTGTCGGCGAGGATGCAGGAAGGATTTTAACGGTGGCGCTTCCCTGTGCACGCGCCACAGCTTCCCCAGAGCTTGTCGTCGTGGCAGCCGGAATGAAGATGATGGAGAGCGCCACATTCTTTTCTGCGCCGGAGAGGTAGGGCGTGAGTGATATGCGCTTCTCGGCATTGGCGACCGTGAAGGCCGCTCCACACGGGATCCCGACAGGGCCTGCGGGGCCTTGCGTCTGGAAGCCAAGGCCGCTTGCGCACTGATAGAGGAGCGCGTAGGAGCCCGGAGCCGGCTCATCGTATTTCCACGAGAGTGTGAACGGCGCGCCCGCGACGGCGCTCTCGGGTGCTGTCACAGAGACGACTGCTTCTCCGCCGCCGAAAAGGGAAGAGAACCACCCGCGCGAGAGCGAGGCGAGGTTTACAAGCCCCCAGATCACCACCACGATGAGGATAATGAAGCCAACGATCGCAAGGATGTTGGAGGCAAGGTTCGGTTTTGGCTCCTCCGGCGCATAAGGGGCACGCGGAGTGCTTTGCTGGGATTCAGCCATAGAATGGAATGAAGATGCCAATAACGCTACTACATATTTTTGTCT
>CAYRQI010000058.1:0-3360 GCA_964426425.1 uncultured Candidatus Saccharibacteria bacterium
CTCGCGCCACTCACGATGGATCGCGGGGCCACGGCGCTTTCGCGCATGCCACAGTGCACTAGATGAGCACATCGGTGACACTTTGGCAGCTTTTGAATAATACTCCCACGTCCTCGATCCCGCAGAATTGGATGTTCAAGTATACTTGTGTCTGTATGACTGTGGAAAGAGGGCCGGGAGGAGGAAACGGGAACGAACGCCCGCGTCGCGAGCTTGAGGAGCAAGCCCGAGATTTACAGACACGTTTGAACGAAGCGATTGCTCTTGGTCGCGCCACGTTCGAGAAGAAGTACGGCCCGCTCACCAATGAGGCGGTGTGCCGTGATTTCTACAATGCGTTTGACAATGCCGTCTCACTGCTTATGAGCGTCTCGAGAGATGCGCGGCGTTTTCTCGGGGCGGCCGACTATGCCGGTCTCGCGGGCAAGTATCGCTACATCGAAAACCTTTTGCATAAGGCGGAAGAGCAGCGCGACGTCTTGGATATGGAAAGGAATATGCTTACTCTCTTTGTATTTACGATGACGTTCATTGCACCGTCAGCGCAAATACAAAAGATGATAACTGAGCTCAAAGCTATCCAAGGGTGGCTCGAGAAAAAGCGTCGCATGCATTCTCCTGATGACGAGGGAATAGATGATCAGTTCATTGCATCGAAAAAACAAGAATGCATCAACAAACTCGCGCTTATGCAAGAGGCTCTCAATGTCGTGCAGTCGGGCGCTAATTCACAGGCTCTTAAGGAGCAGGTGCAACACATCATCAATACGCTTGAGACAGCGCGTGCGCAGGTCGAGGGCATCGGCGAACGAGAACACTAGAACCTGTCTCTACCGCTGTTCATCTCCAAAAAATAGAGAGGTGGCCATGGAAGGTTGGCCACCCCCGTTCGTCTCAACGCGGCCTTACAAAAGTCAGGCGCCGTTCTTCTTACAGTTGAACAGTACGACTAGGAGATCCTTTCGACGCTTTCGTTCGGCGTCGATCGCCATGCAACGGCGTGTTGCCCGTTCCACGACTTTCCGCTCCCACTCGGTCAGTGTCAACATGTCTTTCCGAACTACCTCGCTTGGCTTGGGCAAGTCAACAGATTTCTGCATGGAACCCTCCGTATCTGTTGAAGTCACAATTATTTACTGACTTGTAGACGATGTCAAAACTAAAAATCCACCCCGCATGTAGGCATGTGGAGTGGCGAAAAGGTTTTCTTGTGAAGAAATCGGAAGTTCGTTTTTTGACCGGTGAACTTCCAAGCCGGTTTGGTGGCCTACACATTTCGGAACTCCGGTCCGACTGTGCAAGACCACCTTTTGAGGAGCCACTCGCGCTTGCCGTTCTCCTCCATCCACTTGGAGATTATTAGCGGGCCTTGTACGACACAGCTTTTAAACTGTGTCGCCTCTCCGTCGAGCCTGTACTTGGAGCATGTAACTCCATTACACAGCTCGAACGAAAGTCTCGTAATAACCTCTGCGTGAACGGGTAGTGAGAACAACAAGACGCTAAATAAAGTAAGTCTACCCATGGATCCTCCAATCTCCCGCGGTTAAGTGCGGGGCGCAGGGCACGCGTGAGCATGCTTTGCGCTCCGCACTCAACGCGGGAATATGATCTTTTCAGGAATTAGCATCATCCATCATCATCCTTCAAAGTGCTTCAAAGAGCATCTCCGCCCGGAATAGACGGAAAAAGCGGCACCTCTTTCGATGCCGCCTATCCGTCTACTCTTTGCCAGCTCGTACGTCGCTTGCGGGGCTTTCTTATCGGCTGTCCTGCGTTGTTACTATTCATAGATATGCTCACTAATACGTTACACCTTTCACACTACTGTGCCGAACGCGGCATGTAAAGGGGGTGGCAGTTGACTTCGTTGGGAGCACTCTTTTATACTAGCGCGCACGGCGGTTCCCGCCTCTCCATACGATTATAAGAGTAAGGCATCATTTGATATGAAAAAAGGATCGAAGGAATCAAAAATTAATCTTGTGCCGCTTGGCGATCGGGTATTAGTCAAGCCGCAAGAGGTTGAAGACGAGAAATCGCCGGGTGGCATTATAATTCCCGATACGGCACAGAAAGAAAAACCGGAGCGCGGCAGGGTGATCGCCGTGGGTCCGGGAAAGCGCGGCGACGATAACGAGCTCATTCCCGTATCGGTTAAGGTCGGTGACACGGTTATCTTCTCGAAGTACGGATACGATGAGGTGAAAATCGACGATGAGGAGTACTACATTGTCTCCGAGTCCAACATTCTCGGCATCATTAAGTAGCCTTACTACAAACTACTTTCTACTAACTACTAACTATTCAACTATGGCAGGAAAACAAGTCATCTTTGATCAAGATGTTCGCGCGGCTCTCAAGCGCGGCGTTGATATCGTCGCGAGCGCGGTCAAAGTCACCCTTGGCCCCAAGGGAAGGAATGTTGCCTTGAGCAAATCGTGGGGAGGGCCCACCATCACGAACGACGGCGTCACGATCGCGAAAGAGATCTCTCTCGAGGACAAATTTGAGGACATGGGCGCTTCGATCGTGAAGGAAGTCGCGACGAAAACGAACGACAAGGCGGGCGACGGCACCACGACAGCTGTCGTTCTCACGCAAGCTATTGTGCACGAGGGGCTCAAGCGGACAGCTTTGGGCGCAAACGCGATGCTCGTGCGCCGCGGGATCGAGGCTGCGGCGCATGACGCCGTGGAGGAGCTGAAGAAAATGGCAAAGCCCATCAAAGGCAAAAGCGATATCCGCCAAGTCGCGACAATCTCTGCAGAATCCGAGGAGCTGGGAAAGACCATCGCCGAAGTCGTTGAGAAGGTCGGCAAGGATGGCGTCGTCACCGTCGAAGAAGGACAAACGACCGCGATCGACTACGAATATGTGGAGGGAATGGAGTTCGACAAGGGTTACGTCTCCGCCTACATGATAACGAATCCTGATAGGATGGAAGCTGCAATCAAAGACGCGCCCATCCTTATTACCGACAAAAAGATATCCGGCATCAAAGAAATCCTTCCGCTTCTCGAGAAGGTCGCGCAATCCGGTGACAAAGATCTCGTCATCGTTGCCGACGATGTGGAAGGGGAGGCGCTCGCCACGTTCGTGGTGAACAAGCTTCGAGGCACTTTCAACGTGCTTGCGGTGAAGGCGCCGGGATACGGCGATCGCAAGAAAGAAATGCTGCAGGACATCGCGATCACGGTGGGCGGAGAGGTTATCTCTGAAGATCTCGGCACCAAGCTCGAGAACGCCGATCTCTCGATGCTCGGGCATGCGAGCCGCGTCGTTGCGACGAAGGATTCGACGGTAATCGTCGGCGGGAAGGGGAAGAAGGCAGACATCGAGGCACGTGTCTCCTCGCTA
>CAYRQI010000059.1:0-3005 GCA_964426425.1 uncultured Candidatus Saccharibacteria bacterium
TCCGCTGACAAGTTGAAAAAATCCCGGAGGAGCCGGATTTGCTCGGTACAATCAAAAGGGTGTACCCAGACGCTCTTCTGAAGCATGACAGCGCCGATTCTCCGTATGAACGAACGAAATGCATTTCGCTTGCGGCGTTCTTCAGCGGGAATATCAAAGAGTATGAGCCGCCACTTCCCGTCCCAAGCCCCCGGCCGCATTATGGGCCCCGAAAGAAGACGGCGAGCACGCGCGTTGAGCGCTCGGCGCTTGCCAACGGGCGTAAGAGAAACTATTGCGTGATTTCTCGCCCCATACCGGACGCTGATATACTTTCGCCTCTTGAGGTGGGCAAAATACTGCCCGAGCTTTCTCCTTCTTACTGTATCCTCGGCTCTCAAAGCGTACCCGGCGCCCGCCAATGCCGCAAGAAACAATGGCGACACAGAAAGCGCGATAGTGATCCCTCCTGCGACAAGCAATGCTTCTAAGATTCCACGAGGTGTGTCGTCGAACAGCGCACCGCTCTTCTGATGTACTTTTTGTACCATGGTCTAAATTATACATCACGTGATCTTGAGCCGTTTGCCGCCGCCAAAGAGAAGGAGAAGAACCACGGCCGCGAAGTGCGGCAAGTGCCCGGCAAGCTCTATGGGTCCCAGTATGAACAGCGGGATGGTGAAGAAAATCGCGAGTACGAGCGCGTTGAGACGCGTCACGATGCCGAGTATGAAGATGAATCCGAATAGTGATTCGACAGCACCCGCAGAGAGCGTGAAGAGGTAATCTGAATACCATTCGAAGCCAAGCAACTGCATGAAGTTCCACTCATGTTGCGCGAGAAAGTTGATGCCGAACTCCGGACGGAGGATTTTTTCCGAAAAACCAAGCACGAGGAGCGTCGCTCCCGTGCCGATTCGCAGGAGCGGCAGCGCGTATTCGTGAAAACGACGCGTCACATGCGCGAGCGCTCTCCACGGCACGAGACTGAAGTAGTCGCTCCCCATGATAAGAACAAAGAGCGCGGTCGAGAGCACCCACACGTCTTCGAGCATCGCGACGAAACCTACCGCAGGAAACGCGGCGATCCACAGGAGCGCGAGCCCGAGTGCGGCGACCCGAGCGTAGACGCCGGCGAGGAGCGCAACGCCGATGAGGATTTGCGCGACGACGAGTGTATACGGGATTCCGGATTCAAACGTGAGGTTCGGCGAAAAGAGATAGCCGTGCGTTCCTGCAATCAGGAAGAATGCACCAACTATCATCGAAAACGTGGAGGCGGCGCGCGAGAAGGCATGGTCGCGCTTCGGGTGCAGGAACGAAAGCTGGAACATCCCCTTTCGCTCGAAGTAGATGCCGAGCGCGACTATCGCCGCGGAAGCAAGGGCCCACGCGGCAAGGTAGAGTGCGGTCGGCTCACTCGTTTCGTGCGGCGATAGCTCCCCTTCCGCAAACCACCGCGTATGCGCGAGCGCAAGCGACGGCACTACGAGAATGATGAGGACAAGTGCGCGGCGAAAGCAGTGTGGCATGATAGTTGGATGTTTCAATGACCATGGCTCGATTCGAGTTCACCATTGAAGATCAAAGGGTCCGCTTCACCCTCCACATGGAGCACTCCCCACGCGCCCTTGTCGAGCCGTGCCAAAGCGTGATCAACGAGAATGTAGTTGCCGGGCACTTCGAGGCCAAACTCCACAATGGATGCGCCACCCGCAGGAACGATCGTACTCTGGACATTGTGGTGCGGCTCGGAGCCAATCGCTGCCTCAGGATAGACTCGGTCGAATATCTCGCCGATCACATGGAATGACGAGATGAGATTGACCCCGCCATTCCCCACAAAAAGCCGGACGGTTTCGCCGACGTTCGCGGTCATCTTCCCGCTAATGCCTCCCGTGCGACCATTGAAGACAACATACTGCGGGGTGCCATCCAGCATCTTTTCAGCGTCGAAGATCTGAATGCCTTTCTTCCCCAGATTTCCCGTCGTGTAGAATTCCCCCTGCATCACGTAAAACTCTTTGTCTACCTTCGGCAAGCCCTCTGCTGGTTCCACGAGAATGAGGCCGTACATCCCATGCGCCATGTGGTTCGCCACATTCGGATGCGCGCAGTGGTAGACGAAAAGACCGGGATTGAGCGCTTTGAACGTGAGCGTTTTCGATTCTCCGGGCTCCACGTTTGTCACCGTCGCCCCGCCGCCGGGGCCGGTGACAGCGTGAAGGTCGATCGAGTGGTGATGCAAGCTTGTCGGGTCGTTCGTGAGTGTGAGGTTCACCGTGTCTCCCTCGCGCACGCGAAGGAATGGTCCCGGCACAGTGCCGTCGAACGTCCAGTAATTGATAAAGACGCCCGGCGCCATTTCCGCGATCACCTCTTTCGTCGTAATTTCTATGTTGACAGTCGCGCTCTCCGCGCGCTCGATAGGCGGCGGGACATTCGTAGGATCGCGCGCGATGTCGGAAGGCCGCTCGAAGCTGCCGACATTTCTGAAAAACTGAAGAACGTTCTTGAAGGGCAACACAGGCCCTTCCGCCGGACCAAATGTCTTGAGAAAGAACGGGTATTCGAAGCCATGGGGAAGTCCTTGCGGAACGTAGAAGAATATGGAGACGCCGAGAAACACGACGAGGAGCAAGATGGCCATCCACTTGGAATGGAGCTTGCTTAAGATGAGGTAGATGAAGACTCCTGCGGCAATGTAGGCAATGAGAAGTCCAAAGGTTTGCACGAAGACATACGAGAGAAGCGTCGTTATCCATTCCATACAGATGAGTCGATTATCGCACAGCCCGATACGCATGAGCGTATCGGGCTGTGTATTATTAGTTAATCGAAGTACAGGACTATTTTGTCGCCGTCGCGCATGACGTAGTTTTCGTACTCCGTGTTTTCGGTGCCATTCACCATCATTCTCATGTTCTCTCCGAAGGAGCGCATGTCCTTGCCCCAGATCTCGAAGAACCGACCGAGTTTGATGTCTTGCATGCGAACCATACCCGGGAACTCGAGGTGAATAATTG
>CAYRQI010000059.1:3015-3329 GCA_964426425.1 uncultured Candidatus Saccharibacteria bacterium
CCAGATTTTGAAGAATCTTCCGAGTCGAATATCGTCATTGCGTACGATGCCCGAAAATTCAAGATGGATAACTGGAAGATCATCATGCGTATGTATCGGCTGATGCACCGCGCCAATGCCAACATTTTGAGGGATTTCCACTTGCTTTCCTTTGACATGAATCTCGAGTTGTGGGTGCCAGTGCAAGCCGGACAAGGTAATAACGTTTGGATCGCTCGAGGGCAGAGTCCCACTCGGTTTCGGAAGAAGAAACACAGCGGCAACTGACAGCGCAATGAGCGCCGCAATCCCGATAAAGAATATTTTCATGGTTT
>CAYRQI010000060.1:0-864 GCA_964426425.1 uncultured Candidatus Saccharibacteria bacterium
GGATGCAATCGTAACATCGCCCGTACAAAGAGCCGTGGAGACTGCGACGTTAGTTGGCGATACCTGCGGGCTAAAGCCAACGAAGTGCTACTTGTTGCGGGAGAGACAACGGCCATCGGAACTCGACGGAGCAATGAAACGCTCCGCGAGCACGATGAGCATCAACCGCACCATAAGAGAAAACTTCCATGTTCCCGGATGGCGATTCTCGGACGAAGAAAATCTTGACGACCTCAAGACGCGTGCCCTTGCGATTCTAGAATACTTGGATTCGCTCGAAGCAGAGCGGATACTTGCGATCACGCACGGCATAATAATCCGCATTATCGTCGCCTGTGTTATTCACGGGGACGCGCTCTCTGGTGAAGAATGCGAACGTTTCATCAGAGGGCTGCGGATGGAAAAGACGGGTCTCGTCACAATCTCAGTCGATTTCAATGTTCACGATGAGGGAATCGCGTCGCGCTTCCAACTCTGGACGTGGAACGATTATGCGCACCTGACTCATGATGCCCGAGGAGGAAAGCGATGAAGGCACTATGGCTTGGAAGATTCCAACCGCCGACAATCGCACACTTTGTTGCTCTCGTGAAAATACTCGATGTTTACCACGAAGTGACAATAGCGTGCGTGTCTGACTCGCCACGTCCCACTGTCCTTGATCCAAAATGGCACGCAATGTTGGATGAGGAGGACGCCGTTGCCTACCGCTTCGGCAAAAATCCTTTTTCATCAGACGAGGTTCTTGCGATGTGGAATGCGGTAATTGAGGCTTGTCGGCTCGAATCACGGGTCGAATGCTGCGCGGTTCTGCGTCCGCAGTTCTTTGAGCTCAACCGCGTGTTTCCTGTCGAGTGGTATCAA
>CAYRQI010000060.1:874-2633 GCA_964426425.1 uncultured Candidatus Saccharibacteria bacterium
GTATCAACTCGTCTCGACGGGTGGAAGAGAGCGAGTGGCGCAGCATGAGCAAATGTTCGGAAGGCCAGTGCAGCATATCGTCCCGGCCTTCACGCTCCACAATTCGGAAATCAGGCCACTTGTACAACAAGTAGGCCGATCATGGGTTGACTTCATAGCTCCAGGAGCGTGGTGCGTTTTCCATTCAATCGACGGCGAATCGCGATGCGCTTCGTCGCCAAGAACCCCCTGACTCTCAGGGGGTTCACTTTATAACGCCCCGTCTGCCGCTCGTATAATCTTGAATGAGTTCGAGGTGTCGTTTAGTTATCTGATCGGGATGAACATACTGGACTTCCTCGATTTCATCTCCGTCGGGAACCGGTTCTCCGGCGACGTTACAGGTCATGACGATATGAGTAACGTGGGCCTCGTCCCCATTTGGGTACTTCTGCATCGGATAATTAGTGTAAACGCCCAAAAGGCCGGTGGCGGTTGCCTGCAGTCCTGTCTCTTCCCGTATTTCCCGTTGCATCGTCTCCTCCGCGATTTCGCCGATTTCCATGAATCCTCCCGGTAGGCTCCACTCGGTACTGGCCATTTTTCTGACAGACAATATTTTTCCGTCCTTTTCCGCGACCTCTATAACAACGACCAGTATGAGCGGCGCGTGCCCCATCTTGCTTCGTACTGTATGAATGTAGTCCATATGTTTCAGTCAATATTTTAATCTTTAGCAAGGTGTACTATATCATTTTGTACTGCTTGCCCCAAGACGCTTTGGGGTGCATTCAAGAATATATTGTAACACCGATTGCTTTTCTGCCTCATGATGTATATATTTTACGCAGCAATGTTCAAAATAGGAGAGAAGCGATGAGATATCTAGTTACGGGTGGCGCTGGGTTTGTTGGGTCAAACCTGGTAGATGCGCTTGTTAAGCTCGGCCACCAAGTGGTCGTGGTCGACGACTTGCGCGCAGGCAGACATCCAGGGAGGACTGTGCAAGAGGCGGCATATCATGCTTGTGATATTGCCAATCCTTCGATCGATCTAACGCCCTTCGCTGGAATCGACATAGTACTGCACTGTGCTGCGATACCTCGCGTGCAATACTCAATCGAGCATCCATACGAGACGCTACAAGCCAATGTAAATGGCACCGCGCGAGTGTTGGAGGCCGCCCGAAAATATGGCGTAAGGCGTGTGGTTTTTGCCTCTTCAAGCTCCGTGTACGGTGACATCGAAGAGATGCCCTTAACCGAAGATATGCGTTTAAGGCCGAAGAGTCCTTACGGGATGCATAAGATGTTCGGCGAGGAGATGTGCAAACTCTGGAGCGATATCTATGGCCTTCCTACGGTTTCGCTCAGACTATTCAACGTCTACGGACTGCGCCTCGACCCGACCGGAGAATACGCGCTCGTGATGGGGCGATTCCTGCTGCAAAGGCAGGAAGGATTGCCGCTAACGATAACCGGCGACGGCGAACAGACTCGCGACTTTACGCACGTATCCGACGTCGTACGAGCATTCGTTCTCGCGTCAACGGCTGAGTCGGTGGGACGTGGAGAAGTCATCAACATCGGCGGAGGCAACAACGTCACCATCAATAAGCTCGCGTCTCTATTCGGCGGCTCGACCACGCATGTCGCCGCGCGCTTGGAGCCTCGTCACACGCTCGCAGGAATCTCGCTCGCAAAGCAACTGTTGGGCTGGCAGCCGTCCGTAACCATTGAACAGGGCGTGCCCGAGCTTATCCGCTGGTTTAATACTCTTC
>CAYRQI010000060.1:2643-3213 GCA_964426425.1 uncultured Candidatus Saccharibacteria bacterium
TATGGGAGGCTTGGGGCAACTGTGCTTTTTTGGGCTTGCATGCAAGGAGGCAGAAAATCGGAAGTGGAATACGAAATACAAACGACGCGCAGCCGCGCAATGCGTGGCTGACCCATGCGCCTGCCCCAAGCAGGCGCATGATCAAATAGATGCCTTCCGGTCGGGCGGGGTATCTCGCTAGGGAACGCTGGACCGAGGCCGGCCCGCGCAAGCGGATTCGCAACTATGTACGAGAAATCGGAAGTGAAATGCTGACCGCGGGTGGGGGGAGCTGCAGCGCGCTAGGAGGCTCCAAAAGCCGAGGCACAAAGGCAAACGGAGCGGCAGCACTATGAGACCCGCTGCAAGATAGCAAACCTGAAACCGATAAAAGACGAAGCGAACGGACGCACCGCGAGGCAATAAATCTAATCGAGGGTTTTTGGACCCTAGCGCGATGGAGCGGGGGGTGGGTGTGCCCACCCCACTCGATGGAGCGCCGCAGGCGCACCGATACTGCCGGACGAGCCCTAGCGAGATACCCCGCCCGCCGGATGGCGGGTGGTAATTCAACATCAAGACGAAGGCACT
>CAYRQI010000061.1:0-1992 GCA_964426425.1 uncultured Candidatus Saccharibacteria bacterium
ATCCGAGATAGTCTCGCGAGAGTAAAGATTTATCGCTAAAGGAGCGGCCTGCGTTGTATCAGCTAGTTGGTGAGGTAACGGCTCACCAAGGCTATGACGCATAGGGGAGCTGAGAGGCTGATCCCCACCGATTGAACTGAGACACGGTCAATACCCCTACGGGGGGCCGCAGCCGAGAATATTCGACAATGGGCGAAAGCCTGATCGAGCGATGCCGCGTGGTGGATGAAGTGCTTCGGCACGTAAACATCTTTTATCGGGGAAGAATCCCGCCCTTTCAGGGTTGTATCATAGTACCGATGTACTATGTCTATGTTCTGAAAGGCCGTATGCAGCATAAGCTGTATATCGGACTGACAAGCGACTTGCGAAGGCGGCTCGGGGAGCACGCGCGCAAGGAGTCTCCATACACGAGCAAACATTCCGAATGGAAGCTCGCGTACTATGAGGCCTATGAGAATCGCAATGATGCGCGCGAGCGAGAGTTGGCACTAAAGCAGTATGGATCTGCATACGGCCATCTCAAGCGACGTATCAAGCGATCCGTAGAATCTTGAAAGGGCGGGATGACGGTACCCGAAGAATAAGGGGCTCCTAACTCTGTAGGTTGAAAGTTGGGAGTAACATCTGTTAGAAAATCGCAGTGCAGCTCTCGCGAGCAATCGCGAGTGAAAAACTTGGCTATATGTTCCCGATTTGTCTGCGAGCTTTAGCGAGCAGCTACAAATCGCAATCCCGCTGGTCGTGAGACCAGTAGGAATATAAATCGGGAAACTCGTCGGGATGTCATTTGGTTGCGAAATCAATATGACGATCGACCGGCGGGGCTGGAAATCTCTTGGGACTGCGTCCGACACACTCACAAAGTGTGACGGATCCCAAGAGACAATCAGCAGGGAAGTCGAGTATACTTAAAGTGTGTTGTGTAATCTCACAAAAGAGCAGCGAGATGTCCTGGTAGGACTTGTGCTCGGAGATGGAAATCTCGAGTACGGTGGCTATCGAGGGACTCGACTGCAAGTCAAACAATCGGAGGCAAGGAAGGAATATGTATTGTGGCTTTATCGCTACTTCGCGCATATGACCAAAACGCCGCCGAAACAAAGAAGCGATACGCGGCAATGGTACTTCGGGACTCGTTTTTACGAAGATCTCGAAGATATCCGGCGTCTTTTTTACCGGGAAGGTGAAAAAGTCGTGCCGTCGAATATCGAAGAATTGTTTGATTCGCCTGTGACGCTTGCGGTGTGGTTTATGGATGATGGGAGGCTCGATTATCGAGCAAAATCTCATTACGCCTATCACATCAGCACAGATTCGTTCAACGAATCGGACGTGCAGCGTCTTCAGGCGCTACTTTTGAAGAGATTTGGCATCGCGGCAAAAAACATACTTGTCGCTGTGTCGAGGAAAACGATATGCGAAGCTATATATCGGAGAGGAAGGTCGGGATGCTTTTTCTGAAGCAGTCGCACCTTATCTTCTGAGTTGTTTCGCGTATAAATCACCTCCACAACCGCAGTATATTTTGACCCCTCAGAGACTACACGCCGAGTCCCCCGCTTTCTCGTTGTCAAAAATGACGAGAGGGTAATACATTTCGAACTATCAAAACTCGTTCACGCGAGGAACGACAGTTTGAAAGTGGGGGAATGATATAGTCCGATCCTCACAGTGATGTGAGCGCAAATGTCTTAGGACAATTGCACCAGGCCAGCAGGAGCGGTAATACAGAGGCCCCAAGCGTTACCCGGAATTACTGGGCGTAAAGAGTGCGTAGGTGGTCATATTAGTCGGCTGTTAAATACCCAAGGCTCAACCTTGGGAACCCGGTCGAAACGGTATGACTCGAGGGCGTGAGAGGTGAATGGAACTCATGGTGTAGGGGTGAAATCCGTTGATATCATGGGGAACACCGAAAGCGAAGGCAATTCACTGGCGCGTTCCTGACACTCAAGCACGAAAGCGTGGGTAGCGAACGGGATCAAGTAT
>CAYRQI010000061.1:2002-3136 GCA_964426425.1 uncultured Candidatus Saccharibacteria bacterium
CAAGTATCTGGTCCCCTCCAAAAGCAATTTTGGAGCGCAAAACTTCGATGATCGAAAGAAAATCGAAGCGATAAATTTGGCTATATGCTGGAACATCCGAGTATCTGACACTACTTCGAAGGGAGTTATAATGTGTTCAGTGCGGACAATCAGCAGGGAAGATTGTGTGTGCTGAAGAACGATGGGGAGAGCTTGCCGTTTGGTGCTAATAACGCCACCGTTCTTCAGCACACCAAAACCCTCAGAGACTACATGCCAAATACCTCAACATGAATCGAGCAACAGCAACATTAATTGGTCTTCTATACACCGACGGCTGTCTTTCGCCGAAAGGCAAAAACAGTTGGCGGTTCTACTTCAGCAACAAATCGGAGCGACTCGTCACGATATTTCGAGAAAGCATGATACAAGTTTTTGGCTTGCCATCTTCTCGCGTTCGTCTTGGAAAAACCAACGACGGATTGTATCGAGCGCTTGTCGATTCGAAAGAAATAGGAACTGCGCTTACGCAAAGGTTCGGAACTTTCCGGACGTTGCGATACAAAAATGGCGAGTTTCCGAAAGCAAGTTTGCCGGTGAAAGAACTTTTGCGACATAACGTTGCGGAAGATTTCTTGCGAGCGACATTCAGTTGCGATGGTGGAGTAAATCTGTATTCAGCACAGCGCAAAGGTGAGAAATCACGATTCCTCATCCGAGGCGTGTATCTTGCCTGCGTACATCCGGTATTGCGAGCGCAATACTGCGAATTACTACGCGCATTGGGCATCGCTGCCCAAAATATCGCTGGAGACGGAAAAATAAAAATAGAAACCAAGAAAGATATACAAGCGTTCTACAACAAAGTCGGATTCTTGAAAGAAGTGCGTATCACGCACACTTCAAGATTCTGGCCGAATGTTGAGAAGCAAACGCTTCTTGAGCGGGTCATACAGTCGTATGAATCGCCACGAGCCGTATATTCGTTGCCGCAGTTCGATCGTAAAGAGGTAATGATATAGTCCGAACTCCATAGCGATGTGGAGAATTGATTGTCCTTATCGGGGGCGATTGATCTCAAGCGCAAATTTTGCGATGAGTAACATACATGTAGATACCCCGGTAGTCCACGCCCTAAACGATGATGACTGGCTT
>CAYRQI010000062.1:0-3122 GCA_964426425.1 uncultured Candidatus Saccharibacteria bacterium
ACCGCCGGTATCCGATGAAGACGCGCGAGCGCCTCACCCAGCTTTTTCATGAAGAGGGCGAATGGCTGGGCCGTCTCGGCCAGGACATAAAATTCGCGAACTATCTCACGGTCGACGAGATACACCATCTCGGCAGCGACGCCGCGCAACTGCTCATCGCCAAAGGGATCATTCCGAGTGCCGAATGGGTATTCGCGACGAGGATCGGCGGGCACAGCAATACTCCCTCCCGCATCGTCCGGCTCGCACACGACCATATGGCATCCAACATCGCGCTCGACATCGAGATCGGCGCACGCGAGGACAAGAACGCGCAGTTCGTCAGCCACATCGACATCATCAAGGCCGCGCCCGCCGCCACGCGCCTCCTGAAGAAACCGCTGCGCATCCCGGTACCCGACACCGTCGGCGCTCCCAAATGGATCGAACCCGACGCGCTCTTTGGCCTGGGTAATCGCTACTACGCACTTGAGGCCGATATGGGCACCGAGACCATCGAGACGATCATTCGCGGCAAGGTACTCGCCTATCGCGAGATAGTCGCCACATGCACGATCGACGACCATCTTGGCATCGACAACCTCACCGTGCTTTTTGTCACGACAAGAGAACCACGGATGCGCTCCATGATGGAAGAATTGCGCACCATCGCCAGAGACGGCCGAACACCGAGATTCGCCTTCGCGTGCCGCCCCGACCTTGCAGATTTCATGCATACCCCCGCACCAACGGGAGAACTCATCCGACTACCCTGGGAGAGAGTAGGTTACGAACCACTTGGCCTTATAGCGTCGGCAAAAGCATGAGCTCGATAACGCGTCGTACGACGTTGAACAAAAAATCCTTCACTCACCGTCATCAGCGGTTCGGTCTTCCTTCTTCCGCTTTACTTTTTCAGTGGCAGCTTCTGTTGGCTTCTTGATCCAAGCGAATGCAAATTTGTATCCCAAAGCTTGTAGTTCTCGCGCAGCTTGCCGAAACGTGACGAGACTGAAGAATGGCAACCTAGGCGAGCCACTCGACGTAATCACCCCATAAATGACCTTAAACTCACTTGGCTTAACTTCGTCGCGGGCGCTAGGTATTACATCATCGAACCCCACCAATCTGAATAAGGCTTGCTGAGCGATGATTTGTCCCCGGAGTGCATCCCGGAAAACCCCGTCAAGTTTCAGCACCCGAGCGGACACTGTGCCTTGACTGAAAAGATGGCTAAGTCGAGACGACGATGTTTTATCCTTTATATGAATCATCTCTCGGCTTTTCGATATAAAATCGCAAGCCTCTATGAACGAAGCCGCACCAGTCGGCCGCAGCATCTTTCGATCTAGACACAGGAGATCGTGGCCGCTGATTGCAATTCTGTTATTGTATTTTTCTTCGTTTTCTCCGCTTTCGCCTGGGGGCAACTCAACCTGCTCAACGGATTGGAAGAACTGCGTGACATCTTGCGCCAACATTGGATCGACGAGATACCAGCGACCGCCGGAAAGGACATAATGTTTTCCCTCCATTTCGATGTCGAAGACAATGCAGTCTCTCACTCGCCATTTGTCACCGCAATCGGTTCCTTCTTCATCTACTTCATGCACCGTATGCTGTATCAAGTCTTCAATGCCGAAGTCAGTCTTCCCTCGCTCCTTAAGCGCGATCAGGTACCCCGTGATATCTAGATCATGGAAAATCTGTGCACTGCGAAATCCCTTGTATCTGATGCAATTGGCGTGTTCGGGATCGTAAATCACCGGAAATGCTAGATGCAACGTGTCGGGCACGACGCCAGCAAGAGCAGATGTAAGAGCCTCGGCGACCTTGGCGTCAAGCTTCTGAATCAATTCAGCGTCACGGACATGACGTATCTGATCAATCCATGCGAAGTTTTCTTTGTAGTCGTCTTTGTTGTAGGCAGCGAGCGCTTCAGCGCAGATCGTAGGTAGGTCAAGGACGCTCGCCTTTCGATCCATTGAAAGGGCATCACTTCCAGACACCCGACTCGCAAAATTCAAATTCTTCGGCCGTCCTGCAATTCCCCGAACAATGTCGCGCTCAATGTCGATACTAAAGGCCGTTTGATCAGAACCCCTGCTCGTTTGACTTCGCCGAGATACGGTATTCTCATCTGGCGTTCGAAAATCCGCGCTCTTAAGCTGAACCGGATCGACGGTATTGAGCACGATCCTGAGCCCAAAATCTTGCTCGAAAAATGCTGGATCAAGCTTGACATGACCGAGACCGAAGGAGACTGCAAACCACCTGTCACTAGCACCTAGGAACACTACACCGATCGCCGTAAGATTGATCAGCTTACTTTTTTCTTCTCCACTCAACTCCAAGAAGCCTGCCCACTTCGGCGCGCCACCACCGATGGTCTCAAGTACGATTTTCGCACCTTCTATCTTAGGCCAGTCAACGAGCTCCGAACCCCCTCGGACAGCGTCCTCGATAACCAAGCCTTCGCGCAAAAGTCTGATCGATAATTTTTGTGTCTTCTTGCTCATAGAAATCTCTTCAATGCCCTTCGTCAGGGTTCAATTGGCATTCATCATTGTGGTGCAGGATATGACAACGTGAATTGACCAGCAAACTGCACGTATGTGGGCCACACGATTCCGTGTGGCCCCTTTTTCAATCCTCCCGCTCTTTCGGAGGCACGAGGATGAATTGGCCGTCGAGCGGCAGGAAGTTCAGCTTCACGACCAACCCGTCGCCCTCATGGAAGGGCCACGCAGCCCCGATGGTGGTCATGAATTCCCCATCGGGCGTTTGCTTCGCTCGCGCATTGTATACGGGGCGAGAGCCCTTCGGTTTGCGGTCGTCTGTTTTGCGTGTCGACATGTGTACAACCTCCTCCATCTGCGCATCTGCCATCTATACTAGCAGTAGAACAGAAGAGGAGGACGCGATGTCCACAGCACCACTATCCTTCGCAGAGATAAAGGACAAAGTTTCTATTGAGCAGGCGCTGCCATTAGTAGGCATCGCACTGAAAAGGTACGGCTCACAACTTCGAGGAGTCTGCCCGATCTGCAAGGACGGCGGCGATAGAGCTTTCGTCGTCACGCCGGCAAAGGGCGTCTACTACTGCTTCGGCAAATGCCGGACGGGCGGTGACATGCTCACCT
>CAYRQI010000063.1:0-2257 GCA_964426425.1 uncultured Candidatus Saccharibacteria bacterium
CGGAGGCGCACGCAGGACACGCACTTGAGTTCGTACAAGCGGACATTATCGCGCGCTACCGAGCGCTTCAGGGCGACGAGGTTTTTTTTAACACCGGCACGGATGAGCATGGTCTAAAGATTTATCGCAAAGCCCTCGAAGAAGGAAGGGATCCGCAAGCCTACGTCGACGAGTATGCTGAAAAGTACCGGCTGCTCACGCGGAAGCTCGGACTCGATACGGAACTCTTGCATTTCATTCGTACGACCGATGCGCACCACAAAGCGGCGGCGCAAGAGTTGTGGCGGAGGTGCCGCGACGATATAGAGCTTCGCAAATACAGAGGTCTCTACTGCGTCGGCGATGAGGCATTCATCAAGGAGACCGATCTCGTTGACGGAAAGTGCCCGAACCATCCCACGCTGGATGTCCTTGAGATCGAAGAGGAGAACTATTTCTTCAATCTTAAAAAGTATGAAAAGAAGCTCCGTGCGTACTTGAGCAGGGAAGGGGTTATCGTGCCCGAATGGCGTAGGCAGGAAGCGATCAAGTTTGTAGAGCGCGGGCTCGAGGATTTCAGCGTCTCGCGCTTGCGTGAAAAAATGCCGTGGGGCGTTTCTGTACCTGACGATGATTCGCAGACTATGTATGTGTGGTTCGACGCGCTCACAAATTACATTTCCACCCTTGGCTGGCCGGAGGATACGGAAGGGAATTTCAAGAAGTATTGGGAGGCAGGAGAAACACTCCAACTTGCCGGCAAAGATCAGGTGCGATTCCAATCAATCATGTGGCAGGCCATGCTGATGTCGGCGGGCTTACCGAATACGAAACAAATCGTCTACCACGGCTTTGTCACGAGCGGCGGCCAGAAAATGTCTAAATCGCTCGGCAACGTCATCGACCCCATCGCAATTGTCGATGAATACGGAGTAGATGCTTTGCGCTATTTTCTCGCACGCCACATTCATCCGTTTGAAGACAGCGACTTCACCATGGAGCGCTTCAAAGAAACGTACAATGCCGATCTTGCGAACGGCCTCGGAAATCTCGCGGCGCGCATTATGCAGCTTGCGGAGTCGAATCTCACGGGGCCAGTGAAGGTCGAGTTCGTGCCATATCCGGAGGAGTTTACGAAACATCTCGACAGCTTCAAGCTAAATGAAGCTCTTGAGTATGTCACGGCGAGAATCCAGGCGCTCGACAAAAAAATTAACCACACCGAGCCGTTCAAGGTTGTGAAAGCTGATGCAGAGAAAGGTCGTAGGCTGATTGAAGAACTGGTGCGCGAACTTGCGGCTATTGATTTGATGCTTGAGCCCTTTGTTCCCGAAACGAGCAAAAAAATCATCGAGGCAATTGTGGCGAACAAAAAACCAGAGAACCTTTTTCCGCGCAAAGAGTAGCCATGAAGTACTTCGACGCGCATACGCACGTGAATTTCGCCGCGTACAACGAGGATCGCGAGGAGACGATAGGACGGGCGAAAGATGCCGGCGTCGTGATGAATGTCGTCGGCACGCAACTCGACACTTCAAAGGCCGCCGTCGAACTTGCGCAAAAGTATGCGAATATCTATGCGACCATCGGGCTGCACCCGATACATACGTCGAAGTCATACCATGACGAAAAAGAATTGGGTGAGGGCGGCAGGGCTTTTACATCGCGGGGCGAAGTCTTTAACGCAAGCGCGTATGAAGCGCTGGGGAAAAACGAACAGGTCATCGCAATAGGTGAATGCGGACTCGATTACTATCGTTGTGATGAAAGTACGAAAGAACAGCAGAAGAAAGTATTTATCGAGCACATCGAGCTTGCCAACAAACTCGGTAAGCCGCTGATGCTGCACGTCAGGGAGGCGTATGACGATACGTTGGAGATTTTGAAAGCCCATGCGAAGGTAACGGGCAATACGCATTTTTTCGCGGGCAACTGGGATATGGCGAAGAAGTTTCTCGATCTCGGTTTTACGCTTAGCTTTACAGGTGTCATTACGTTCACCCATGACTATGATGAGGTTGTTAAAAACGCGCCGCTTGAAATGATCTTGAGCGAGACTGACGCTCCGTATGTCGCTCCTGTTCCGCATCGAGGAAAGCGCAACGAGCCCGCGTATGTCGTTGAGGTTGTTAAGGCAATAGCGCGCATTCGTGGCGAGTCTGTTGTGAACGTGGCCAGTCAACTTATCTCAAATGCAAAAAGGGCCTTTGCGATTCGCTAAAGAATTCTCTAGACGTGAGGTTTTCGTGGCAGCACATCTCGCCACCGCGGTTTCCCC
>CAYRQI010000063.1:2267-2952 GCA_964426425.1 uncultured Candidatus Saccharibacteria bacterium
CTTTTGACTTCAGGTTCTTCTGCGTTCTCGTTCAGCATGCCATGCGCTTTTTCGATCAATTCATAAATATCACGTTCAATCTTGCCGTTTGTCTCGATAAGCCTCTCGAAAGTCCTTGCGAAGGATACCATTCATCGAAGTATATCATCGCTGTTGCATGGTGCTGAATATCTGTGTTAGAGTGCGCGTGCCTGCCGGAGTGCAGGCGAATGTATCTATGGCCGAAACAGAAGAGAAACTCGCGCGAATATACGAGATTGGCTACCACATCTCGCCGAGCTTCAAGGAAGAGGATGTCGAGAAAATTGTCGGTAGTATTCGTTCCGCGATTGAGAAAGTCGGTGGCAATTTTATTGCTGAAGGCGCGCCGTCTCTCATTCGGCTTGCATACTCCATCTCATTCCGCGAGGGAGGAAAAAGGATTGAACATGATCGTGCGTATTTCGGCTGGATCAAGTTCGAAGCACATATCGCGGTCGTGCAAGCGCTCGAGGAGGTGCTCAAGACGAACAAGGCCATCATGCGATTCATCATATTTCGCACTGTGCGGGAAGACACGCGCGCGAAAACGAAGGCGCCGACCTTGCGAGAAGTGAAGCGCACCGATACGATCAAGTCGACGCCGCGGCGCGCCGAAGAAACGGCCGGCCCTGTCTCGGAAGAGAAGCTCGAAAAAGCGATCAGC
>CAYRQI010000064.1:0-2920 GCA_964426425.1 uncultured Candidatus Saccharibacteria bacterium
GGTGGTGGTGGAGGCGCTGGCCTTGCTCCGGGAGTCACGCTTTACACGAGCACAACTACGGAAAGTAGCGCACTTGTTGGACATGTTCTTGGCATTTCGACCGCATTTTCGACAACGACTGACTCTTGCGATCGTTACCTGACGGCCTTTATTCGCATGGGGCAGGCGAATGATACCGATCAGGTGAAGCGGTTACAACGTTTTCTGCGTGACTTCGAGGGCGCAAAAGTGACCGAAAATGGCGTGTACGATGGGGCGACGCTTGTGGCTGTGCACGCATTTCAAACCAAGTATGCCGCGGATATTCTGGAGCCGTGGGGCATCACCAAATCTACCGGTTTCGTCTATTTGACGACTAGAAAGAAAGTCAACGAAATCGTGTGTCAGAATACAAAGACTTTCCCACTTACGCTCGAGGAGCAAAGAAAAGTAGAGCAGGCTCGCACGGCTGTGGTGGCCGTGCCGGCGGCTCCCACGTCATCCGCGAAGCCAAGCGTACCGGCACGTGCCGCACAACCGCAAATAGCGCCTCAATCTGCAAGTCCTATGAGCGGGACCACCACGACTTCACGAGGGCAAGTGAGTACCTTCGAGCGAGCACTACGGTTCATACGAGGAATATTCGATCGTTCTCGCTAATCTCCTTAAGTGTGTCAAGGATGGTCCTTAACACGTTCCTTGAGTTATATCACATTTTATACCATGGTATAAAATGTGATATTGGAATGCACTTTTCTGTAGTGGTATATTGTTCGAAAGATAAGATACCGGTGCTAGAATCCGATTCATGAAGATTGTAGGGCGCGTCTGGTTCTTGGCGCTCTTTCTTTTTGTGGTGCCGTTTGTGGCTTATGCCGATGTCTCCTCGCTTGTGTGGGGTGGGCAGGGATCCGGCATTGATGAGATCGCGATGGTCGACGGCGGCACGTACAGCGTGCCGCTTAACACACTCGCGCCCGCATACGTGACCGGTCCCTCGATCAATCCCGATGGAGAATTTGTCTTTGCGCTCGTGGGGAACCTCTATCGCATGAATGGTCCAGAGCGCGAGTACATCGTGACGCTCGACCAACACGCATTTAACGATCCGGATGATCCCTTCGACGGGGATGCGCAGTTTGCGTGGGCTTCGGCTGGGGAATATGAACTCGAGATCGTAGAGCTTTCTGCGCCGGTTCCTTTCCTTATTTTCGATTATGACATTACGCGTTGGGCTGCGGCCGCGTTCTTTGCAGACGTCGCGCACGCACAAGAATCAGGGCGAGTACTCGACACGATCCGCTTTACGATCGAAGGAGCAGGATCGTGTGCGGCCGATTGTTTTTCAAACGTCCTCTTCTTGCCTGGATTTGAGGGAAGCGTGTTGAAGCTCGGCGATAACACACTATGGCCGCCGACGCTCTTTGATGTTGATGCCGACCTCGAGAAGCTTAAGCTCAACGAGGATGGCACGCCCACGAATCCCGGTGTTGTCGTCGACGGGGTTGTAAGCACATTTTACGGCGTTCCCATTTATCGGGACTTCATTGAATTCATGGATGGTTTGGTTGCCGATGGCACAATCGTGGATTGGGGAGCGCTTCCATACGATTGGCGGTATTCGCCCGAAGCAATTCTCCAAGACGGTATTGCTATGGCCGAAGGCACTACGGATGTTGTGGCGGCAATCGAGGCGCTTGCCGCGAATTCAAAATCAGGAAAAGTAACCATCGTCTCGCACTCAAACGGCGGCCTTGTGGGGAAGGCTCTCATCAAGAAACTGGTAGAGGTGGGGAAGGATGATCTTGTCGATGCGTTCGTCATGGTGGGGGCGCCACAGCTCGGGACGCCGCAGGCCGTGGGAGGACTGCTCCACGGCGAGGGCTCGGATATCGCATGGAAGTTCTTCACCTTTGTCGGGAAAGCGCAGGCGCGCTCGCTCGGCCGCAACCTCGCGAGTGCATACAACCTCCTCCCGTCTCGCGAGTACTTCACGCAGGTGATTGATCCTCCGGTCGTGTTCGACACGCTCTCCCCGCTCACCGAATCGTGGCGTCGTGAGTGGGGAATTGCGCTCAACAACTACACGGAACTCTTTGAATTCCTCGCAGGCCTTGGGCCTAACAGGGTGCGTCCACCGGAGAGTGACACTTCGCTTCCTGAAGTTTTGCACTTGGATTTGCTCACGGGCGCAGACGAGTTTCATCAGGGGCTCGATGCGTATGCAATACCTCCGCACGTCCGCGTCGTGCAGATCGTCGGGTGGGGACTCGACACCATCAAGGGTATCAATTACACAGAGCGGCATGGAAAGCTTTCGTACGAAGCGGTGACGACTGTCGAGGGCGATGGGACGGTGGTGTATCCGAGCGCAGGTGCTCTAGGAACAGGCGAGGAATACTTCTTCCATCTTTTCAACTTTAACGATTTGACTGGTTCAAGCGCGAAACACGTGAATATCCTTGGCGCCACTTCCATACTAGAAGTCATCTCTGCTCTCGTAACCGGTAGTAGTTTGGAGGGCATAGATTTCATTTCGACGGAGCGGCCTCCGTTATCCGACATTACCAAGAAACTTCTCATCAGCACTCACTCTCCGGTGTTGCTCGGTGTGTATGACGATTTTGGAAACTTCACCGGCATTGATCCAAACCAAGATCCTGCATCTGGTGTCTTGTTCATCACCGAGGGCATACCGAACAGCGGCTTCTTAGTCTTCGGAGACAATCAGTACGTCTTTCTCCCCAAGGAAGGCGCATACAAGCTCGTGTTCGAGGGAACCGGAGAAGGTACGACCACGGTCGAGATTGGTGAAGTCGTAAACGACATCACCACGCTCGTCGGCTCGTACACGGATATCCCGACGAGTCCGCAAACGGTCATCACGTTCGTCCTGCAGAGTAGTGCTCCAGAGGAAGCTCTCGTTGAAGTGGATATAAAT
>CAYRQI010000065.1:0-2851 GCA_964426425.1 uncultured Candidatus Saccharibacteria bacterium
GCCGTGCTCAAGCATTGCAACCATGTGATCTTCAATTCATTCAACCAATGGGAGAAGTTCAGGAACAACGTGCAGAGATCAAGAAAAAAGATATCTGTCGGGCTTCGCATCAATCCGGAAATAAAGACTGATGAGCGGCATGCCGTCTGGAATCCATGCGCGCCCGATTCACGGCTCGGCATTCGCCTCAACGAGTTTGAACGCGAACTGCGAAGAAATCCTCGCGCGCTTGAAGGAATCGACGGCCTTCACTTTCACATGTTCTTCGAGCGCGACATGCGCGATCTCCGGAGCGCGCTCCCGGTGATCGAAAAGAAGTTCGGACGCTACTTCAAAGGCATGAAGTGGATCAATCTAGGCGGCGGGCAGAAGATTACCGATGATGGGTACGATGTCAAAGGACTCATATCGCTCGTGAAGGGTCTCAAAAGACGCTACGGTGTCGCGGTGCACCTCGAGCCCGGAGCCGCGCTCGTCTGGCATGCGGGAACATTAGTCGCATCAGTTCTCGACATTATCGAGCGCAAGGATGTTCCCTACAACGTGGCGATCCTCGACATTTCATTCGAAGCGCACCTCGCCGATTTCATCTTGAGTCCAGAACTTGAGTTGCGTATTCGAGGCTCGGGCAAAAAAAGACAGTACAGACACGCGTACAAATTTGGCGGTAGTACGTGCCTTGCGGGCGACACAATACATCGCATCTATACCTTTCGAAAGCCACTCGAGATCGGGAGCAAAATAGTCTTCGAAGACGCGATCCAGTACACGCTCGTGAAAACCACGATGTTCAACGGCGTGCAGCATCCTTCCATCGTTCTCTGGAAAAACGGAAGGCCGAAAACTCTCCGAACATTCAGCTACGCCGATTTCAAATCGAGAATGGGCTGATATCATCCTCACACATGCGGCCGCATCGGTCAGAGTGATATCTGACCACGACTCAAAGTAGACAAACTTCCCTTTTTGAATAGAATACCCAACCATGTTGAATTACAACGACGTAAAGCCGGGCGTTGCGGTGATCGTCGAGGGAGAGCCGTACGTCTGCACGTGGAATAACATCATGCAGAAGCAGCAGCGCCGTCCGGTGAATCAGACCAAATTGCGCCACCTCATCCGCGGCAACGTCATCGAATATTCGTTCCAGCAATCCGACAAGCTGCAGGAAGCGGAGATCGAAACAAGGCCTGCCATGTTCATCTTTCACGACGCGCGCAAAGGCGAATTTGTCTTCCATGAGGCTGGCGACAAATCAAAGCGCTTCTCCGTGGAAGATGAGAAAATCGGCGAAGCTGGGCGCTTCCTGAAACCGAACACCGAGGTCGAGATTCTCTCTTTTGAGGGTAAACTCTTCCGCGTGAAGCTCCCCATCAAAGTTGACCTCAAGGTGACGGAAGCGCCGCCAAACGTGCGAGGCAATACCGCCCAAGGCGGCTCGAAAATCGTCACCTTAGAAACCGGCGCTACCATCAATGCCCCGCTCTTCATCGAAGAGGGCGACATTATTCGCGTCAACACAGAAACCGGCGAGTACGTGGAACGCGCCTAGTGCAGCGTTTAGCGTCGGGCGAGCACGCCTTCGAGTGCGAGCTTGAACCAGTACGTATAGGCAGACAAGTTATTTTTCATATCTGCAAGGAGTTCTTGCGGTTTAACCCATTTCCAATCCTCCACCTCATTCGGATCAGCACGTGCGACGGCACCGTCATACGTCCCAATAAACATATGATCATATTCATGTTCAACGAGTCCATTGTCAAAATCCGTTCGGTATGTCAGCGCACCTATATGCTGAAGCTCGCAATCGAACCCCATTTCTTCCTTGAGCCGACGGTGCGCGGCCGCAAGCGTTTCCTCGCCTGGGGCTGGATGACTACAGCAGGTGTTGGACCACAACCCGCCTGAGTGATACTTGGCCTTTGCCCTTTTTTGGATGAGCATGTCACCTTCAGTGTTAAACACAAACACTGAAAATGCCCTGTGCAAGAGCCCTTCTTGGTGTGCTTTCAACTTTTCCTCTTTGCCGATGGGATTATCCCGCTCATCGACCAGTATGACGTAATCAGTGTGCATTATAAGAACCTTACTTTTCGCACTTCACGTGCTCTACGTCGCTCGTAATGCAATGTCGTACAAAAACAGAGGAACATAAGAGCTGCACTTGCGAGTTTTTGTGCACGGAAGTTCTCCCTACTTCGCGATGTACGGGAGAAGCCCCATAAAACGCGCGCGCTTGATGGCAGCTTCCACAGAACGCTGCTGTTTTGCGGTAAGACCGGTCTTTTTGCGGCTCATCACGCGCCCGTGCGGGTTGATGAACTGCTTCAGGAGATCCACGTCCTTGTAGTCGACGTGTCGTATGTCGTTTTGCGTAAGTATATTCGCGCTCATGGTATTTGAATTTACGAGAACCTAGTCCCTAGAACCTAGCACCTATCAAAAAGGTATATCATCAGGATTAATATCGTCTTTCGGATACTCAATCCCGGAGCCGCTGTTGCCCGTCGAGACTTCCTCTGGCTGTACCTCCCGCCGCGCCTCCCCGTTGCTTGTACCCGGGCCACCCGGTCCGAACTGCACGCGATCAGCTACAATCTCGGTACGGTACTTCTTCTCACCACTTTGTTTATCATCCCAGCTGCGGGTCTGCAGGCGTCCTTCCACAAACACGGAACGTCCTTTCTTGAGATACTGCGCGACAATGTCCGCTTGTCTGCCAAAGACAACGACATTGTGAAAATCCGTTTGTTCCTGCTTCTTGCCTTCGCGGTCGCGGTAGACACGGTTGGTTGCAATGGAAAAATTGCACACATTCATCCCTGAAGGCAGCGCTCGCAGTTCCGGATCG
>CAYRQI010000066.1:0-2678 GCA_964426425.1 uncultured Candidatus Saccharibacteria bacterium
TTCAGTGCACCTATATCTTTTGGCGAGCGCAACGACTGCGAGGTGCACAAACAGTTGAGGCATCTAGGGGTTGAATCCAGGTGCTATAATTCAAAGGCATCCTCGTTTTGACTTTTAATTTCTACATTTTGACTTATCTCTTATGTACATCTCCGACACTCATTTGAAGTCGTTTCTCGCAGATGCGGGGTTGGTCTCCCAGAAAGATTTTAGTGAGGCGGAGAAGGAGGCGAAAGAAACAGGGAGGCCGGTAGGGGAGATACTGACTTCGCACAATGCAATCGGTGAGGATGAACTGCGCCGCACCTATGCATATATCTTGGGAATCCCGTTCGTCTCGCTCACGGGAACCAAAATAAAGTATGAAGTGCTCTCGCTCATTCCCGAGCCTGTCGCACGCCGTAACAACATCATCGCCTACAATCACCGCGGTGATGAGCTCGAGGTTGCGATGCTCGATACTGACGATCTCGCTGCGATCGACTTCATCAAAAAGAAAACACACCTGAAGATTCTCCCGCGTCTCACCGACGCCGCCTCCATTAAGGCGGCGCTCAAGCAATACCAGCAGATTCTCAAAGACAATTTGGGTGAGGTTATCAGGCGCGAGACTGAAGCGCTCGAAAAAGGAGAGAAAGACAGAGATCTCCAGAAAGTTGCTGAAGGTGTGCCCGCAGTGCGCATTGTTGATACGCTGCTTAGGCACGCGAACGCGCAGAACGCCTCTGACATCCACATCGAGCCGATGGAGGAAACGCTTCTCATCCGCTATCGTATTGATGGCATTCTTCATGATGCGATGGAGCTTCCAAAATCTGCGGCTCCGGCGATCACCGCGCGCGTGAAGGTTCTCTCGAACCTTCGTCTCGACGAGCATCGCCTTCCGCAAGACGGCCGCTTCGGCGCCGAGTATGGCGGAGAGAAAATATCATTTCGCGTTTCAGTGCTTCCCACATACTACGGCGAGAAGATTGTGATGCGCCTTCTCCGCGATTCGATCTCCGGCTTTACGCTCGAATCGATCGGTTTTCACGGGCTTGCGCTCGAGCGCATGCACGAAGCGATCCGCGCGACGACCGGCATGATCCTCGCCTGTGGCCCGACTGGCGCCGGCAAATCGACCACGCTCTACACGCTTCTCGATCTCGTGAACACACCGCACGTCAATATCTCGACGATTGAAGACCCAATTGAGTACCAGATGAAGCGCGTGAATCAAACACAGGTGCGACCCGAGATCGGCTTTACGTTCGCAAACGGACTTCGTGCGCTGGTGCGCCAAGATCCCGACATCATCATGGTCGGCGAGATCCGCGACAAAGAGACCGCATCGCTTGCGATCAACGCCGCGCTTACCGGTCACCTTGTACTCTCAACGTTGCACACGAATTCCGCCGCAGGCGCAATCCCGCGCCTTCTCGATATGGGCGTTGAGCCCTTCCTGCTCGTCTCGACCTTGCGCGTGTGTGTCGGGCAACGCCTCGTGCGCATTCTCACGTCGAACAAGGAAACATATAAGCTCTCGCGCGATGAGCAGATACACCTTGAGAGAAACATTGATGCGGGAGCTGTTTTGAAGGCGCTCAAGGAAGAAAAGGTGACACCGAAAGATGCGACATGGAAGGATGTCTCTTTCTATCGGCCGGAAGACTCTGCGGAATCTCCCTCGGCTTTCTCCGGGCGCAAGGGCATTTACGAAGTGCTTTCTATCACGCCGACGATCAAGGAGCTCATCATGAGAGACGCAACATCGGACGACATCGAAAGACAAGCAAAAAGCGAGGGCATGCTCACGATGACCGAAGATGGGGTCTTCAAAGCCGCTCAAGGTCTTACAACTATTGAGGAAGTGCTGCGCGTGGTCACGGAGTGAATGGAGATGTGGGTGGAAAACAAGATTTATTGACTGTTTCCCGGCTATACTTAGCGGCATGACGCGCTTCACTTACACTGCCGAGCGCGCGGATGGTGAAACGTACACCGGCGTTGCAGAGGCAAACGATCGGTTCGAGGTCTACGGAATAGTCCGGCGCGAGGGAGGGAAGATCATTTCGCTTTCAGAAGAGAGCGCGAGCAGCTTTCTTTCGCTCAATTTTTTGAACGCGATGCTCACCTCGGTGAGGGAGCATGACAAGATCGTCTTCGCGCGCAACCTCGGCGCGATGCTTTCAGCTGGCCTCTCGCTCTCCCGTGCGCTCTCGGTGATCGAACGACAAACTAAAAATGCAAAGCTCTTGGCGACAACGATGGAGATCGCAAGCGATGTGCGCCGCGGATTGAGTCTGCATGAGGCGCTCGCGAAGTTCCCACGCGTTTTTTCGAATCTCTTCGTTGCGATGGTGCGCGCGGGCGAAGAGGGCGGGAGCCTGCCGGACGCGCTTACGATCATCTCCGAACAGATGGAGCGCACGTACACTCTCAAGAAAAAGATACGCGGTGCCTTGATCTATCCCGCGATCATCGTCGTTGCGATCATAAGCATCGGTGCCTTGATGATGGTCTACGTTGTGCCCACGCTTGCACAAACGTTCGAAGAAATGGACGCGCAACTGCCGACCACGACAAGAATTATCATCGCGATCAGCGATTTCCTTGTTGCGAACACCTTGCTCGCGCTCGGCGGCTCGTTTGGATTTTTTGTGCTCTTGGCAGCGGCAGCGCGCACCGTACCCGGAAAA
>CAYRQI010000067.1:0-2570 GCA_964426425.1 uncultured Candidatus Saccharibacteria bacterium
GTACCTCAAAGGCCTCGCAGATCAGATAGATCACTCGATTTTTATCCTCGCCGAAGCAGATCCTCACGCGCTCAAAGGCGTTGATCCGAAAAGAATCATGCAGCGAGGCGTTGCCCTGAAGCCGTTCAAGGACATGTTGAATCGGAAAGAATGGAAGAAAAAGTTTACCTGGACGATCGGTCTCTACGGGACGCCCGCGATGGCCAAAGAGGCGGGCTTGAGCGAAAAGGAATACTGGGACCAGATCATCAAGGCGTGCTTTCTCGATGAGAAGAATCCGATTGCGAAATGGCGGAGTGTGTATCGCGATATCGAGAAGTATAGGAGTCGTCTCAATAAACTGTCGCCGAAGATCGATCGGTTGCACGCCAAGGGTCCCGACATGGACCTTTGGATAAAACTTGGTGAGAAGCGCGCGTGGCACTCTGGAAGTGGTCGAAACATTCCGAGTTTTGAGATTTTCACTTCTCCCGATTGGCGCGGCACGAACGGTTGGATTCGTTTCAACCAGCCGCTCTACCGCTACAGCAACAAAATCACCGGCATACAGTTGTGGTTTAAGAATGGACGCGTCGTCAAATCATCGGCAAAAACGAACGAGAAGCTCTTCAAGGAAATGATCGCAACGAAGGGTGCGGACAAGGTTGGTGAGTATTCCCTCACAGATTCTCGCCACTCACGCATCACGAAATTTATGGCGGAGACGCTCTTTGATGAGAACATGGGTGGGCCTTTTGGCAACACACACATAGCGCTCGGCATGAGTTACCGCGACACATATGCGGGTGACGTCAGCAAACTCACCGACAAAGAGGCGAAGCGTCTCGGTTTCAACGACTCCTCGGTGCACACTGACATAATCTCGACCACTCGTCGCACCGTAACCGCACACCTCAAAGACGGCTCCGAAAGAGTGATTTACAAAGATGGCAAGTTTGTGTTGTAGACTGGGAGGTTGGGAGGATTGAATATCGAGACCAAGTATTCACACGCCTCGACGGCAAGCGGCATACGGGCTGGGTACTACGAGTGTGGAACGATCACGCACATCTCGGTTGATGTGGTACCATGAGCGTCCTATGAAGCTTGTGATTTCCGGGAGTGCGCTCAAATTTATCACTGGCTGGGTAGCTGTCTTCCTTTTTCGCCTCATTCCTTTCCGCCCTCCAAATTTCGAGCCAATGCTTAGTGTCGTGATGCCATTTTCGAAGCGTTACGGTCTTTTGGGCAGCTTTTTCTTCGGGTTCTTCGGCATCGTGCTCTATGACGCTCTCACGAGCGGATGGGGAAGTTGGACGTGGATAACGGCCGTGTGCTACGGATTGCTCGGCTTAGGGGCTCACTACTTCTTCAAAAACCGAGAGGCGACAGTAAAGCATTTTCTCCTGTTCGGCATTCCCGGCACCGTCGCGTACGACGCTGTCACCATGATGATCGGTCCAGTCTTCAACGCGCAACCGCTTATGGTCGCGTTCATTGGCCAAATCCCTTTCACCCTGATGCATGTTCTTGGTACGGTCGTCTTCGCCACACTCCTTTCGCCTGTGCTCTATCACTGGGTTGTGCAGAATGAGTCTCTCGAATATTCGTGGTTACGGATGTATACTGTTCGCTGATGCAACATTTGATAGAAACGCAGCAGTTCGATAGGGAATCCATCAAGGAACTTTTTGCGCTCGCAAATTCTCTCGAAGGAAAGCGCGAGAAACTGCTCGAGGGCAAGATACTCGCGACGCTTTTTTATGAGCCTTCGACTCGTACTCGTCTTTCTTTTGAGTCTGCAATGATGCGTCTCGGCGGAGATGTTATCTCTGTCGAAAGCGCGCGTGAGAATTCATCAGATGTGAAAGGAGAGACACTTGAGGACACGATCCGCATCGTAAACCAATACGCTGATGCTATTGTGCTGCGTCATCCAGAGATTGGTTCCGCTGCGCGCGCAGCGGCCGTTTCAAGTGTACCGATTATCAACGGCGGCGATGGCGCGGGCCAGCACCCCACGCAAGCACTCTACGATCTCTATACGATCGAGCGAGAGGTCGGACGTGTCGATGGCATTCATGTTGCGATTGTCGGCGACCTGAAATATGGCCGCGCAGCTCGTTCGATCACATACCTCTTGGGCAAGTATAATGATGTTCGCATTACCCTCGTCTCACCACCCGAGTTGAAAATGAATGATGACATCAAGGAGTACCTTAGGGAGCGCAACGTCACGTTCACCGAAACCGATCAGCTTGAAGACGTGATGCGCGTTGCGGATGTTGTGTATCAGACACGCATCCAAAAGGAGCGGTTCGCGTCAGCGGCAGAGTACGAGAAATTCAAAGGTATCTACATCATCGATCGAAGGCTTGCTGATTCGATGAAAGACGGAGGAATCATTATCCATCCCCTGCCTCGTGTGGGAGAAATTGCCGAGGACGTCGATGACTCGCCGCACGCAGTCTACTTCAGGCAGGTCGGCTATGGCGTTATCGTCCGTATGGCGATCCTGAAGATGATTCTGGCAGCGTAGCTATCGTCTGCACTGTTATACTTTTGAGACCATGGTCTCAAAAGTATAACAG
>CAYRQI010000068.1:0-2209 GCA_964426425.1 uncultured Candidatus Saccharibacteria bacterium
GTATTTAGCGCACGTCTCTTCGATTTGTCAGTCCTCAACGGCGCCGTCTATGCCGATATTTCACGCCAGAATCGCTTTCATCGCTCGCTGACGTTTGCTCCGCGTGGAGAGCTCTACGATAGAACGGGGCGGAAACTCGCGTGGAACACTTCCTCTGCTTCGAGCAGTGAAAGAGAATTTGCGCTTCGCGCCTACGCTCCACTGCCAGGCCTCTCCCACCTCGTTGGATTCGTACGCTATCCGAAAGTCGATGCCGCGGGAGTTTGGTGGCGCGAAGAAATCGCCGGTGTCTCGGGCGTGGAGCGCGCGTTTGATAGGGCACTAGCGGGCGAAAACGGCAGCACGATGGTCGAGACTGACGCGAGGGGAGAAGCGCAAGGGCAGATTATCGTCAAAAAACCGGTGAGCGGACAGGACATCGAGCTCTCGATAGATGCCGAGCTGCAGAGCAAACTTTTTTCGTTTCTCTCCGCTCATGCTACAAGGCAGAACTTTGTCGGTGGTGCCTCTGTCATTATGGATGTGCAAACTGGCGAACTCCTTGCTATCACGAGCTTCCCCGAGTATGACCACGTGGTCTTCGCAGAAGGAAATGTCGATGAGGTTGGCAACGTCTTCAATGATCGGCGTTCTCCTCTTCTGAACCGCGCAGTTTCTGGCCTCTACGCGCCGGGCTCTATCGTGAAGCCGATCTTTGCGGCTGCGGCTTTGAACGAGGGGATCATTGATCCCGAAAAGGAGATCGTCTCGACAGGCGCGATCGAGATCCCAAATCCGTATGACCCGGAGCATCCATCGGTGTATCGCGACTGGACCGTGCACGGCCCCATCGACATGCGGTTAGCGTTGGCCGTTTCTTCCGACGAGTACTTTTACACGATCGGCGGCGGATATGGCTCGCAAGTGGGACTCGGCATACGCAAGATCGACGAGTACGCGCGCACGTTTGGCCTCGGGGGAGAGACGGGTATCGCACTCCTCGGCGAGGAGGCAGGCGTAATACCCACACCAGAGTGGAAGACAGCGGTCTTCGGCGAGGATGACCCGTGGCGCATCGGCAATACGTACCATACTGTGATCGGGCAGTACGGATTTCAGGTGACGCCGCTGCAGGCGGCGCGCTTCATTGCCGCGATCGCAAACGGCGGCAAGCTCCTCAAGCCGCAGATTCTTGCGGGCGCGTCGCCCGAGTACAGCGACGTCGGCATACCAGATTCGTATCTGCAGATCGTGCGCGAAGGTATGCGCATGGCAGTCACGTCGACGCGCAGTGACGCGACGGTGAAGATCCTCAACATGCCGGGGATCTCGATCGCGGCGAAAACCGGCACCGCGCAGGTTGGCGTGAAGAACGAGTGGATACATTCATGGTCTGTCGGCTTCTGGCCCGCAGAGAATCCGGAGTATGCATACGCGGCTGTTTTGGAAAAAGCCCCAGCGGGGACGCTTAGCGGCGCGGCGCCCGGCCTGCGGCCTTTTTTTGAATGGCTGGTTGCGAACCATCCCGAATACGTCAATTAGTGTCAGATATCAGTTGCTAGTGTCAGAAATAGACCCACTCTGACTACTGAAGACTGATACTGACAACTGCTCGGCTTGCTCACGCAAGCCGAGCAGGTATAATGCTCGCGCATGGTTGATGAAAAAGACGACTCAAACTATTTGAGCAAAGAAAAGTTCGACGAGCTCACGACCGAGCTCGAACATCTGAAAACCGTACGGCGACGTGAGATCGCCGAACAGCTTGAATATGCGCGCAGCCTCGGCGATCTTTCAGAGAATGCTGAATACGAGGAAGCGAGGAATCTGCAGGCGGCGACCGAGGATCGGATACGGACCATCGAGGGCGAGCTTAGTCGTGCGCGCATCATCGAGCACGGGAAGGGCGGGAAGGGAAGCATGGTTTCGCTCGGGAGTCTCGTGACGATCCAAAAGCAGGGGGAAAAAGAGGAGCACACGTATGAGATCGTGGGAAGCGCTGAAGCTAACATGCAAGAGCACAAGATATCGCATCTCTCGCCGCTCGGCTCTGCTCTTATGGAGAAGAAGAAGGGAGATGTTTTCTCGTTCGACACGCCAAAGGGCACCCAAAAGTACAAGATAGTCAACATTAAATAAATAGTCTGTAGTGTATAGTCAGTAGTCTGTAGTGATAGGCTCGGAAATCCACATGCCTGGTATTTAGACTATAGACTACCTTCTACTGACT
>CAYRQI010000069.1:0-2133 GCA_964426425.1 uncultured Candidatus Saccharibacteria bacterium
CTCCACGCCCGAGACACCGGCGATTTCTTCGCGCCACCACACTCCCGCGGCATCGACTTTCGGATAGCGTACGAATCCAATGAGGTGCGAGAGGCCGGGAAGCTCGGCGTAGGCGCGAAGCGCAAACGCTCTTTCGCTACTCGAGGCGAGAGCAATGTTCCATGCGAGTTTCTGTCCTGCCCTATCGTAGAGCTCTCCCCGCGAAGCAAACGTCAGCGAGCGATGGAAGCGATTCTCGCGTGAAATATCGGCATAGACGGCGCCGTTGAGAACTGACAGATCGAAGAGACGTGCGCTAAATACCACGATCACAATAGAGAGCGCGAGACCGATACCGAGAATGGCACGGCTGGAAAGCGGCAGGACGACCCGCGCTTCGAGGTGCAGGTCGTCACGGCGCGGAAGATTCGACGAGTCGAGAAAAATATCTTCAGGCGCGATCTCACGAATATTCCGCGATTTTCTTCCAAACATAAACGAGCGAAGTGACTATACCACGACGTGTTTACCGGGTCAGAAATTCGCTCCGCAGCGGCTCCAATCCCCATGCGAGCACAAGGCCTGCGAGCGTAAAGAGTGGAAGCGAGGTAATAGTGCCGCTTTCAATCGGAAGCCATACGAGGTCGACGAGAAAGCCGATCACGATAACCTCCCAGGGAGCAGCGTGGAACGCAAGGATCGCCATCGCAAGGAGCGGCACCCATGGCGGCAGGGTGATTGCGCCGATGAGCCCAAGCGCCGAAAGCAAGAAGCGAACGTTATTCGAGGCGCGGTACCACATAGACAAATCGCAACGACGACAGACTGACAGGCATGCGCACAAAAACTCGCGCAAGCGCGCTGCCAGGGTCGGAAGATACTGCCCCAACGATACCGATAATACGACCGCCAAAAGCAGTGGATGTCACTGCGTCACCCTCAAAAACCTCAAGTGTGCGAGGCACCTCGGCACGCGCGTTTCCTCCTCCACTGCCTTCGAGCGAAAGCATTACATCTCCGACCAATCCCTCGATGGAAGTCCCCGGCGCGAACACCTCCCGCACGAGCGAGACACGGTTGCCCACTTCAGCGACCGTCCCAACGACAAATCCTTTTTCGCTCGCCGCGAGAACAACACTTCCTTCGCTAATACCCTCGGGAGCACCCGCGCCAATGAGGAACGTCCCGTATGGCGAGGAGTTCGAGGACGAAACGATCGGCGCAGTAACGCCCCTCATGTCGGCAGCAAAGCGAGCCATCGCCCGGAGCTCTTCGTTCTCCCGCTCAAGAACCTGAAGGCGCCCTGTGAGAACCTTGTGCGCGGTTAGCTCTGCGCGCAATGCTTCATTCTCTACTTCGAGCTCGCGCTTGCTCGAAAAAAATCCGCTCCCAAGGATAGCGCCGCTCCCCGCAGAACCAACAGTCCACACGGCCGACGAGGCACGCTGGATGAGATCGCGCAGAAGTCCGCCTGAAACGAGATCGAAGACGAGTGCGAGAATAACGACAAGTGTCGCAACGAGCAGACGCCTGCGCGCTTTCACTCTGTCATTCCGTAGGTACGAGCTCATCGTCGGAAGTAAGAATCGCTTCGCGGTAGCGCTCGACATCGTCGAGAACGACAGCCGTTCCGCGAACAACCGCAGTCAGGGGATCAGGGTCAACGTTGACTGGAATGCCCAAACTCTCGGTGAAAAACTCCGGAAGTCCGCGGATAAGCGCGCCACCGCCCACAAGGTACATCCCGCGCTGCATGATGTCGGATACCAGCTCCGGCGGCGTCGTTTCAAGCACCTCTTTCACAGCTTCGATCACCTCCTCAATCGAGTGAGCGAGAGCGTTACGAATATCCTGATCAGTAAGCGATATTTCGCGCGGAAGACCCGAGACGAGATCGCGGCCTCGCACGAGACTTTCAGCACGCTCGCCGCGTGGAGCGACGGAGGCAAGCGCGATCTTTAACTCCTCCGCCGTTTTGCCGCCGATAAGAAGTTTAAACTCGTTGCGCACGTGCGACACGATGTCGGCATTGAACCGATCGCCCGCAATGCGCGCGTTGCGTGCATTCACCAAACCTCCGAGTGAGACGACACCGATATCCGTCGTCCCGCCCCCGATGTCGACGACCATATTTCCCGTGGGCTCATGCACCGG
>CAYRQI010000070.1:0-2012 GCA_964426425.1 uncultured Candidatus Saccharibacteria bacterium
TCTTTCGGGGTTGCCGCCGTACTCGGCGGCGGGGGGGGTTCCTTTGGTCGCGTTGGTGCGGAATTGGCGCGTACGGGGCAATTCAGAGCTACCACGCGCTCCGCGCGTGCGTCAGTCCTCGTCCGGATGCTCGCCAAAATAGGTTCGAATGTTGTACAGTAAAGACCGCACAATCAAAGATTGTCAGAAAAGCTCTTTCTGCTGGAAGGCGTTTTGAGATAGGATGGCTGGAATGGCACTTCAGCATACATCGGGATTCTGGCCAGTCATCGCGGCGATCGGCGGCAACGCGGTCGTTACCGTGGCTAAGTTTGGTGCAGCCCTTGTTTCCGGTTCATCATCGATGTTCGCCGAGGCGGTGCACAGCTTTGCCGATACGTTCAACCAGATTTTGCTTCTCATCGGTCTGCGGCGCTCACTCAAAAAAGCGGACGAAACGTTTGAGTACGGCTATGGCAGCGAGCGGTTTTTCTGGGCGCTCCTTTCTGCCGTCGGAGTCTTTTTTATTGGCGCGGGCATCACGGCCTACAAGGGGATCACTTCGCTCATTCATCCGGAGCCCGTTGAATTCAGCACCATTGTCTTCGTTGTGCTTTTCTTGGCATTCGTTATAGAGTCATATACTTTTTATGTTGCCGCGCGCACGCTCCGCCACTCTTTTCCCACAGCTTCGTGGCTTGACCGCCTTCGTGATGCAGATCCGGTGACGCTCGCCGTGTACCTCGAGGATGCCGTCGCGGTCGCGGGTGTGTGCATCGCAGCTTTTGCTATCGGTTTTTCGTACTACACTGGCAACTCGGATTGGGACGCGGCGGGCTCAATCGTCATTTCTGTTTTTCTTGCCGCGACGGCTGTCACGCTCATCATGAAAAATCGCATTTATCTCCTCGGACGCGCGATACCGGAGGAGCTGCAAGAAGAAGTCGTTGCGCTTCTGGAGGCGGATCCTGCAATCGAGAAAGTTGTCGACTTCAAATCCTCAACGCTTGGATGGGGTGTGTATCGCATTAAGTGCGAGGTAGAATTCAACGGCGGCGCTCTTTTGCGCGAAGCGTACCGGCGGCGCTCAATGAAAGACCAGTTTGAAGAGGTGCGTGCAGATTTCGGAGAATTCAAACGCTTTCTTGCCGACTACGCCGATCAAATTCCTCGCCTTATGGGTAAAAAGATAGATGAGATCGAGAAGCATCTGCGCGCAAAGCACCCGAGCATCCGACACATTGATATAGAAATCAATTGATATGACGCATAGCAGTCTTGCGGCGATAGAACGCACGATCGACAAGAAGCTTGCAAACGAGGGAGAACCGTTCGCAATTTTCGATTTCGATAACACGTGCATCGTAAATGATATCAGTGAAGCGACGTTTGCATATCTCTGCAGCCGAAAGCTACTCCGCGATCCAAATCTTCTCGGCAAGGAACAACATGTCGGCGATTACCATGAATGCGTGTTTCGCACCTACCATTCATTGCTCGAAAAGGGGCGGCTCAAGGCGGCATACGTGCTTATCGCACGGATGTTCTCCGGATTCACATCAGGAGAAGCGGAAGCTGTGACACTTACGGCGATCAGCGAAGAGGGGAGTCGCATTGGCTCGAAAATGTTATATGGGATCCACATAGAGCGCGGTCTCGCTCGACGTCCGAATGTATTGTCGCTTATGCAGTACGTGCGGGAGAAGGGTGTCCGTGTATGGATCGTAAGCGCATCGCCAGAGGTAAGCGTACGTGCTGCAATGAGATACTTTGGCATCAAAGCGGAGCTTATCGGCGTGCGAAGTGTTATCAAGGATGGCGTATGTACGGCGGTGCTTGAAGAGCCATTATCTATGTTCGAAGGCAAGGTGGTATGCATCCGGAAATACATAACATCGGAGCATGTACCGCTTCTTGCTGCAGGCGACAGCGAGAGCGATCTACCGATGCTCGAGGTGGCAGACATCAAGGTTGTCATCGATCGGGGCAACGAGCTCACACGGATCGCACGCGAGCAAAAATGGTTTCTCCTG
>CAYRQI010000071.1:0-1896 GCA_964426425.1 uncultured Candidatus Saccharibacteria bacterium
TCTACCGCCCGCGCCCCCTCCGATGACCTCGATCGTGTTGTTCGCGGAGTTCCAATCGCTCGGCACTGTCCATGTAGTGCCGGAAGTGAGGAAGATGACGACGGGAGACAATTGCGATACAGCCGGCTGCGGCTCGAAAAAAAAGACAGCAAGCAAGACAAAAAATACCGCCACAGCGAGAGCCGTGGGAGTGCGTAGACGGAGCGAGCACAGGGTGCGCATATACTACTGCGCCCGCAGGGATTCGAGAATTTTGAGCTTGTCTGCTTCGGTTGGGCGTCCTTTTGCATCGACTGCTGCCGCAGTAGAGAGCTCTTCGAGCACCTTGTGTTTTGCAGCCAGTACTTCCTCGGGCGAGCCCGCTTCCGGAAACACATCTGAAAAGGTTCTTTGGTCGTCCTCCGGTGCTTGGAAAAGAACAATCGTGAGCGAAACTACACCGACCAAAGCAAACAAACCCGAAAGAAAGAGAATGCGACGCGCATCTTTCGCGATATCAGCAAACATGGTTCTAGTATCGCACAAAGCCACGATCAAGAACGAGACTTGTGTGAATTACTGGAGACGTAAGCGGAACGCCAGTTTATAGCTCCTGGAATGTTGGTGTGATGTTGACGGTCGCCTGATCTGTCACCGTCTGTCCGTTGAACGCCGTGCAGGTGAGCGTATAGGTCGTTGGCGTAGTGATCGGCCCCGACGTGCGCTCGCCGGCAGTCCCTTCCCACCGATCGCCGTTCGTCCCCACTACCGTGCACTCGGTCGTCTCCCGGCTCTGCCACTTGACGAGCGTCGTATCCCCGCTACGCACCAGCGATGGCTTGGCGTAGATATTGGCCGCGATCATGCTGATGCGGAACTGGGTGAGCTGCTCTTTCGAGGAAACCATCCCCGCTGACTGCTGGCTCGGCACCCCGATGTCAGATTTCGTGGTTGTCACTTCCGTCGTCTTACTATTCGGATTGCAACCAGGCCCCGTGCCGGGATTGCGCGTCGTGCGCGTTTCCTCGATCTGGCATGCGGTCGACTCGGTGACGATGGTGCCGCCGTGGAATCCGCTCGCGCCTCCGCTGCTGCCGCTTCTTGTTTGAGTATAGCCAGAGTCGCATGCAGTGCGCCGATTGAGGTACTGCAGAATGTGCCGCGTGGTGCGCGTGCCGGTGTAGACACGCTTCTCAATCTTGGTGACAGCGCATGCAGTCGTATCGTTCGACGAAGAAACCTCTGTCCACGAACCCCAACTGCCGTTCCCGCAGTCGCCATTCTCCTCGATGATGTGCGTGCAAATGTAGTCCACGTTCGCGCGCACGTTCCGTATGACAAAGAACGACGCCGCGATAGCTGCGAGCGCAACGATAATTGCTCCCCATACAACGTAGAGCTGACGGCGATCCGCATGAGGCGCCGGCGCGCTTCCCCCCATTGATGTGTCGGTATTCATGGTGATGATATGAAAAGAAACTTAATAATTGATAAGTTGGTAAGTGCGGAGAATCAGTCGTCGCGTATAGTGTAAAAAATAGTTCGGATCGTGCCTTCCGTATCGAGCACGCTTACGCCGACGTTATCCCACACCCCACGCCCTCTATCAAACACCCAGAAGGCAGGGAAGCGCAAGAGGCGGTTGTTGATAAGAAATTCGCGGTCGATTCGATATGGCTGTCCGCGCGATGCCTCGACGAGGAGCTGCATATCGGCATCCGTGAGGGGCTCGTAGATTTGGTCGGTGTTCGCGCGCAGAGCATCCATATCGGCGATACGGTACGTGAGGATCATTGGATTGCTCTTGCGCACATGCAGCTCGACACCACCCTCCGTGAAGAATTGGATGTACGGCATACCGAAGGTCTTCATGAGATCCCCGGCGTATCCCATGACCTGATCGAACGTATCCACGTT
>CAYRQI010000072.1:0-1354 GCA_964426425.1 uncultured Candidatus Saccharibacteria bacterium
GAGCATTCCCATTGATGTTATCGTACATCAATGGTGGCAAAGTGGACTAATTACCTTGAACTATAAAGATTCGACAAGGTCTCTTTCCCGACTACGTTAATTTAACGCGGTCGCGCAGGTTAAACGTAATAGGGTTTTTGTGGTTTGTTATGATTGACGGCTGCAACTTCCAGCGCGAATAATGTTGTTCAGCACGAATAATGTTGCTTGTCTTGCTTAGCTTTCGCCAAGCCGTGTGGGACAGTCGTTCTGCTTCTTCTCCACTCTAGGGTTTTGCCAGTTCGCATATTTTTGTAGGATTCTTCAAAATCAGGGTGGTGTACCATATCGGTTGCTATCGCGGAGCCGATCCCGAAGAGGAGACGTCCCACGAGCAGCAGAACTTCGAGTTTCTTAAATAAATCGAGTTGCTGTCGAAACAGCTCGGCTCCGGAACAAGTTCGATTTTGTCTCTGGTGATTCCGATCGTGGATCAGGTGCAGCGTCGAGTGCCCTGGTGTATTGATATGTGCAGTGCTGAAGTCCTGATGGCGAAAAGCTTCCAGGTGTGTTTGTATTCTTTCCATGGACGTTATCAAAGCTTTTGGCGAGAATACCTTCGCATCTCTGAAGCTTCGCAACTACCGGCTCTACTTTATCGGGCAGGGACTCTCCGACATCGGTACATGGATGCAAATCGTGGCGGTCGGATGGCTCGTTCTTGAATTGACCGGGAGCGGCATTGCGCTCGGCACCGTCCTCGCGTTCCGCTTTGCGCCTATGCTTGCGTTCGGACTCTTTGCGGGAAGCATTGTCGATCGGTTCGATAAGCGGAATATTCTCTACGCGACGCAAGGCATCTTTCTTCTGCTCTCCTCGCTGTTAGGTGTTCTCGTTTTCATGAACGCTGTGGAAATGTGGATGGTCTTTCTTTTCGCATTCTTCTTTGGGATCGCGGATTCGGTCGATCGGCCCGCACGCCAGACGTATGTTCACGAGATCGTTGGACCGGAAAATCTGCGCAATGCCGTCGGCCTCGGCTCGGCGAGGGCCAACCTCGCCCGCGCCGTTGGTCCTTTCTTTGCGGGAGTTCTCATAGCGGCACTTGGGATCGCGCCGTGTTTCTTCGGGAACGCTGTTTCGTATCTTGCCGCGATCGGCTGTCTCATAGGAATCCGACATGGCGATATTCATCGCGAGAATCGCGAAGATCGAAAAGTCGAGCATGTCTTCGCTGTTATTCGCTACGTCGCGAAGACTCCGCTCATTTTGACCATTCTCGTCGCGATGGCCATCATCGGCACCCTTACCTACGAATTTCAAACGACGCTTCCGCTCCTCGCGCGCGTTACCTTTCTCGGTGACGCTGCCGATT
>CAYRQI010000072.1:1364-1847 GCA_964426425.1 uncultured Candidatus Saccharibacteria bacterium
GCCGATTATGCGGCGCTTCTTTCGGCCTTTGGCATCGGCTCGGTCGCCGGAGGGCTTTTTTCTGCGAGTCGCAGAGAAGTCGGTACTCAAGAGTTCGTGCTCTGGGCATTGTTATTTGGCGTCTCCATCGTCATCGTTTCGCTCATGCCCAATCTTAGCTACGCGGTACTCGGCATGGCCTTTGCGGGCTTTTTCTCCATAAGCCTCTCCTCTACCGCAAACACAATGATCCAACTCGAATCTGCGCCGCACATGCGCGGGCGCGTCATGTCGCTCTGGACAATGGCGCTTTTCGGCTCAACGGTCATTGGCGCGCCAATTGTCGGTGCAATGGGTGAGTATGTCTCGCCCCGTGCCTCGCTTGCTCTTGGCGGTATTGCTGCCATCGTCGCTGCCGCTTTTGCCGCTCATCGGCTTCTCAAGACGTACCAGCTCCTTCCCATCCCGTCGTTTATTTTCATCCGCCGCGAGGAGGAAACGGCC
>CAYRQI010000073.1:0-1748 GCA_964426425.1 uncultured Candidatus Saccharibacteria bacterium
GCGTCACTTTTATCGGAAACGTTGGCGCGAACCATCTCGACTCCAAGCCGCTCCGCGGCTCTCGTCTTTATGCGGACGAACGATTCAATGACAGCATTCCTTCCGACGACGACAATGCCGAGTCTCGCTTTTTTGCGGAGCGATGCAAATTTTGGCGCGAGATCTCTATAGATATCTTCCGCTATTGCCTTCCCATCAACAATCATAGACATCAACATCCCAACATCCTTAAGAATGTTGGAATGTTCATACGAGCTGCATTTCCTTTTTTAATTCCGCGATACCCTCTTCGAGTTTTATCGTCGGCACCCAGCCTAGAGAATCACGTGCTCTTCGTATGTCTGCGAGCGTGTCGTGCGGCTCTAGCCGCTTCTCGATGTAGGTGGTCGGACCCTTGATGAGTGCGGCGAGATCGTTGACCGATACATTGCGACCGGCACCGATGTTTATCACTTCGCCTTTGCCGACATTCGGCGATTCCGCCGCGAGAAGATTTGCACGCACCACGTCGCGAATGTGCGTGTAGTCTCGGGTTTGCGTGCCGTCGCCGGTGATGGTCATCGGCTCGCCTCGTTTGCGCTGAGTGAGAAACTTGCCAATAACAAGCGCGTATGCGCCTTCGGGATCAAAACGAGGTCCGTATACATTGAAGTACCGCAACGAGACGGTCGAAAGACCATACACATCACTCCACAATCTGCAGGAGAGCTCGCCCACGTACTTTTGGAGGCCGTAGGGGCTCTTGGGAAGCGCGGGAAGATCTTCCGAAAGCGGCATGGTTTCCTGATCGCCGTACGCAGAGCTCGATGCCGCGTAGACGAGGCGCTTCACGCCCCCCTCTTTTGCCGCTCGCAGCACCGAAACAGTGCCTATGACGTTCACGTCGTACGTGAGCACGGGATTTTCGATGGAGAATTGGACACGTGGCAGCGCCGCTTCGTGGAATACATAGATGGCGCCGTCGATAATTGGCGCGATCTTCTCGTACTCGCGAACATCAACCTCATGGTACGTTGCGGCTCTGTTGAAACGGTCATCGCGTTTGCCCGCGGCGTAATTGTCGATGACATGTACCTCATCTCCCCGATCTACCAGAGCGTCCACAATGTGTGAACCGATGAATCCTGCTCCACCCGTCACTACTACTTTTGCCATACTATGAACCGCGCGCCGTCAGAATAATCCTTATTGTCTGAAGGATAATAAACAAATCTAAAAAGAGCGAGCGATGTTTTAGGTAGTAGAGATCGTATGAGAGTTTGTGCTTTGTCTGCTCAATGTCGGGGGCGTGGTGTGGATGCGCATCATGCTTGATCTGCGCCCAGCCAGTAAGACCCGGTGTGATGAGGTGACGCGCGTTGTAGTAGGGAATCTTTGCGCTGTACTCCCGCGAAAGCGAAGGAAATTCTGGCCGCGGGCCCACGAGAGAAAGATCGCCCTTGAGGACTGCTAAGAGCTGCGGCAGTTCATCAATTCGCGAACGCCGTAGAAAATTGCCCACCCTTGTCACCGAGAGCTTCGTTTTCCCGTTTTGACCATATTCGCCCCGATCGTTTCCAGTCATTGAGCGGAATTTAATCAGCCGTATGGGCTTTTGATACTTACCTACGCGCTCTTGCGAGATAAATACCGGCCCGCCATCTTCGAGCTTGATCGCGAGCGCAACTACGAAATAGAACGGGAGCGAAATGATCCCCAGCATGATCGAGAGCGCAATGTCGATAGCGCGCTTCAACACTCCATAGACA